>CAZFPG010000453.1:0-3074 GCA_964521055.1 uncultured Marinobacter sp. | reverse complement strand
GTTGTAGTCACACAATATAATGCCGTCATACTCGGGCGTTATTTTTTCGAGGCCGGATGGCGCATCTTCAAAACAGACCACCGGCATGTCTTCAAGGGTAAGGGTCTGTGAGATCGCCTGGCGTATGTGCGGGTCGTCATCCACAAAGATTACCGATGCATTCGTCATTCCGTGGCTCCCCGCTTCTTCAGAGTCAGTACAAATTCCGCGCCCGGCCCATCACTCCGGTTGCGCCCTGTCAGGCTTCCGCCCAGGGCATCCACGATCTGGCGTGAAATGGACAGCCCCAGCCCAAGCCCCTGCTTTACCGACTTGGTGGTAAAAAAAGGCTCGAAGATCTGTTCGCTGTTGCCCGGCAAACCGGAGCCGTTGTCTCGCACAGTACACCGCCAGTTGTCGCCGTCTTCATCAATTCCGATAATAATCTCCGGCGGCCCGGCACCCTCCACCGCCTGAATCGCATTGGCCAGGAGGTTAACCATCACCTGCTCGATCCGTATCAGGTCGCCGTGACACATCACCGGGTAGTCCGGACGTTTCCAGCGGATATTGATACCGGAACTGTTGTCCTGAGCCGCGATAATCTTCAGCGACGCGTCCACCGATTGCCGCAGATCCACCACGGCGGGTGGCCCCTCGGATTTGCGGGCGAAGACCTTGAACTGTCGGGTAAGCTCAGCCATTTTGTCACACAGGGCGCTGATTTCGACAAGGTTGGCATCCACCATATCTTCGGCGCCCTTTTCGAGAAACCGCCGACTGTTTCTGGCGTAGGTCTGGATGGCTGTCAGCGGCTGGTTGATTTCATGGTTCAACCCCGCGGACATCTGGCCGAGCACCGCCAGTTTCGCCGCCTGAATCAGTTCCTGCTGGGTTTCCCGGAGCTCATTCTGGGTGCGCTCCCGTTCACGGATTTCCTGCAGTAACTGTCGGTTCGAGCGCTCCAGGTCGGCTGTTCGCCGGGCCACATTGCGTTCCAGCTGCTCCCCCCTGTGCGCCAGCTCTGCCTCACGACGATAGCGTTCCCGCAGGTAAAGCGCGGCAAGCAGACCACCAATGAAGATTGCCACACCACCTGCCACGAATCCCAGCCTGGTCCACAGCACAGACCGGGTACCAACCATGACCTGAAGCGTCCAGTCCATACGCGGTAACGGTGTCTGAACCTTCAGATATTCACCCTTTCTGTTCTCACCGTGAATACGCATCAGACCGGCCTGATCAGAGACTCCCCAGGGCGACTCGAGGGTCTCGAACACAACCGGCTCGAGCTCACGATCCGGGTAGCGCAGCGGGGCCCTATCGGCCGACGCCTCCTCGCCGCCGGAAAAGTCACGGTACAACCATTGGGACTGGCTGGCCAGAAAGCTGATCCCTGCGTCATCCAGTACCACCATTTCCGCATCCTTGCGCGCCCCCGGCCGTTGCCACTGGGATTCCAGCTCTTCCACAAGGATTTTCATGGCGATCACTCCCAGTATCTCGCCCCGATCGTTGCGAACCGGGTGAGAAAAGTACAGGCCGCGAATACCGGAGGTGGTGCCCAGTGCAAAATAAATCGCGGAATCGCCGGTCATGACAGCATTCTGGAAATAGGGCCTGAAGTCGAAATTGCGCCCGACAAAACTGTCAGACTGGGCATAGTTGCTGGCCGCAACGGTGGTACCGGCGATATTCATCAGGTAGACATCCGAGCTGCCCACAATCGTGGCCATTCGTTGCATCTGTTCGTTCGCCCTCAGGAGGGTTCCTGGATCACCGGGAGCGGCAAGAGCTTCAGCCAGCAAAGGGTGCTCTGCCATCAATTCGGGGATCGGCGCGTATCGGTTCAGTTCATTGTCGACAAGCTGACGATAGCGGAAGGATTCTTCGAGGCTTTCCCGCTCCACTTGGCGGTAACCTACCCATCCACCCAGAACCCAGGACAGGACAAGTACCGCCAGTAGCAAGAACGCCACACCAATTCGATAGTGCATAGATTCCGGTTTCCGGAAAACCGTTAAAAGCAGCCAGATTACAGCCCTGCTGCAGGCGGGACAACCGTACCAGTGGCCCGGTGTCCTGCCTGCAGCCTGATTTTACACGGTTGCCGGGCTCGGCGGGGACCTGCGCTGGCGCTGGGCCAGGAACGCAATCACCGCCAGCGCAATGCCTGTGAGATCCGTCCACAAACCGCCTTCAATCATCAGGAATGCTGCCGCAATCAGCAGTATACGGATCAATGGTTTTGCCGATACCCTGGCAAACCAGCCCATCACCCCGCCAGACAACATATACACCCCAAACAGGGCTGTTACCAGGGCACGGGCGATATCGAACCACCCTGCCTCCATCAACAGGGCACCGTTGTAGAAGAACATGAACGGCACGATGAACGCGGCGATGCCAATCCTGAAGGACGCTACCGATGTTTCCATGGCGTTGGCCCCGGAGATGCCCGCAGCCGCATAGGACGCCAAGGCAACCGGCGGCGTGATGGCCGACACAACCGCAAAGTAGAACACGAAGAAGTGTGCCGTCAGCGGATCAATCCCCAACTTCACCAGGCCGGGTGCAACCACCGAGGCGGCAACCGCATAGGCCGCCGTGGTTGGCATACCCATGCCCAGCAGGATGGATATGAACATGGCGAAAATCAGTGCCAGCAGTTGGCTGGCTTCGGCCACACCCAGCAGCAGCACGGAAAAGCGCGCACCAACCCCGGTCAGGGAGATAACACCCACAATCACACCCGCCGCGGCGCATACCACAATGATCTGGATCGCCATGTAGGAGGCAATTTCCATTGCTTCCAGTATCTTCCGTATACCCATCTTGTTGGGAGAAAACCAACTGACAACAGCCGCTGATACCGTCGCCAATGTACCGGCCCGTATCACCGAATAGCCCATGAACAGGGCCACAATCAAGATGATGATGGGCACAAACAGGTAGCACTGCTTGATCATCTTCCTCAGCTGTGGCAACTCGTCATCGCGCATGCCACGCATGCCCATTTTCGCGGCCTCAAAGTCCACCATGAAGTACACAGACGCGAAATACAGAATCGCCGGGATAATCGCAGCGATAGCAAT
>CAZFPG010000452.1:0-3095 GCA_964521055.1 uncultured Marinobacter sp. | reverse complement strand
CCAACCAGTTCCTGGACAGCATGGTTTCCGGTTTCAGCCTGGCGGACGCGGAGCGGATCAAGGGCATCGAACGCACCACCAACCACGACGTCAAGGCGGTGGAGTACTTCATCAAGGAAAAGATCGCGGACATTCCGGAACTGCACGCGGTCACGGAATTCGTGCACTTCGCCTGCACGTCCGAGGACATCAACAACCTCTCCCACGCCCTGATGCTGCGCGAAGGCCTGGACCATGGCCTGCTCCCGGCCATGGACCGGGTGGTTGAGCGGCTGGCGGAACTGGCCCGCGAACACGCCGAGCAGCCCATGCTGTCCCGCACCCACGGCCAGACCGCATCACCATCCACCGTGGGCAAGGAACTGGCCAATGTGGTCTACCGTCTGCGCCGTCAGGTGAAGCAGATTCGCGCCGTGGAGCTGATGGGCAAGATCAACGGTGCCGTTGGCAACTACAACGCCCACCTGTCCGCGTACCCGGCCGTCGACTGGGCGCAGAATGCCAAGGACTTTATCGAAAGCCTGGGTCTGGACTGGAACCCCTACACCACCCAGATCGAGCCCCACGATTACATCGCCGAGCTTTATGATGCCATTGCCCGTTTCAACACCATCCTGATCGATCTGGACCGGGACATCTGGGGCTATATTTCCCTGGGGTATTTCAAACAGAAAACCGTGGAAGGCGAAGTGGGTTCCTCCACCATGCCCCACAAGGTTAACCCCATCGATTTCGAGAACTCCGAAGGCAACCTGGGCATCGCCAATGCCCTGTTCAGCCACCTGTCCGCCAAGCTGCCGATTTCCCGCTGGCAGCGGGACCTGACCGACTCCACGGTTCTGCGTAACCTGGGCGTCGGTTTTGCCCACAGCCTGATTGCCTACGAGGCAACACTGAAAGGCCTGAGCAAGCTGGAAATCAACCCGGCACGGCTGGACGAAGACCTGGACCACGCCTGGGAAGTCCTGGCGGAACCCATCCAGACGGTCATGCGCCGCTACAACATCGAGAAGCCTTACGAAAAACTCAAGGCCCTGACCCGTGGCAAGGCCATGACGCCGGATGTGATCAAGGCCTTTGTGGACTCCCTGGACATTCCCGACGCCGCCAAGGCGGAACTGATGGAACTGACACCGGGCACCTACATCGGCAACGCCATCCAACAGGCACGGGACATCTGAACCATGAGACTGCCCGGCGGAATGCCCGCACAGGAGTTCCTGCGGGAATACTGGCAGAAAAAGCCGCTGGTGATCCGCCAGGCGTTTCCGGGCTTCGAATGCCCGGTGTCGGCCGATGAGCTGGCGGGGCTGGCCTGCGAGGAAGCGGTCGAATCCCGCATCGTGATCGAGAACGATAACGGCAAACCCTGGCAGTTACACAACGGTCCCTTTGAGCCCGAGCGCTTCGGTAAACTGCCGGAAAGTCACTGGACGCTGCTGGTTCAGGGCCTTGACCACTGGGTTCCGGACTTCGCGGACCTGCTTGATGAATTCCGCTTCGTGCCCAACTGGCGGCTGGACGACATAATGGCCAGCTACGCCCCGAAAGGCGGCAGCGTCGGCCCCCACTACGACCAGTACGATGTCTTCCTGCTGCAGGCCGAAGGGCACCGGCGATGGACTTTTGGCGGCCACTGCGACCACACCTCCCCTCGGGTAGACGACACACCGTTGCGGATTCTCAGTAGCTGGGATGGAGAAGAGACCGTGACCCTGGCGCCGGGTGACATGCTTTACCTGCCGCCGGGCATTGGCCATCATGGCGTGGCCGAGGATGACTGTATCACCCTGTCCGTCGGCTTCCGCGCGCCCACCATTGACGATGTGCTGACCGGTTTCACGGACTTCCTGTGCAGCCAGTCCGATGCGTCGGAGCATCTGAACGATCCGGACCTGCAGGTTCAGGATAATCCCGGCACAATTGCTCCGGAAGTGATCGAGCGCCTTGATGGCGTCATTCGCGAAAAACTTACCGACAAGCGCCAGCTGGCGCTCTGGTTTGGCCAATATTCCACGCTCCCCAAGAGCCTGGATATTGTCGTGCCGGCGGAAGAACCCGTGACGCCGGAACTGCTCGGTGAACTGGTGGCAGGCGGCAACCCGCTGCGCTGGAACGAAGGTTCCCGTTTCGCCTACCATGAGTTCGAGGAAGAAACGGCCCTGTTCGTGGATGGCGAGCAATTCCTGCTCCGGGGCGATGCCAGGCCCCTGGCGCCCCTGCTCTGCGCCGGCGCCAGACTTGATATGGCAGAACTGACCGCATTTGTTGCCGGCGACGACACCATCGCGGGGCTTTTGAGTAATCTCGTTAACCAGGGTTCGCTGTATTTCGAGCAAGAGTAAGGGGATGGGTGAGAGAGAACGGCATGAACCTACGGATTCGCAAATACAGCTGGCAACTGGCGCCGGCGGATGTCCGGAGCATACGCCAAGCCGTCTTTGTGGAAGAGCAACAGGTTCCGCCGGAACTGGAATGGGACGACACCGACGAAATCGCCGACCACTACCTTGTGGTACTGCCCGACAACACCCCCGTCGGGGTCGGCCGGTTGTTTTCAACCCTCGAGGAAACCGCCCATATCGGGCGCATGGCCATCCTGCCCGCCCATCGTGGAAAGGGGTTCGGAGAAGTCCTGCTGCGCCACATGGTGTCTGACGCGGCCGGCCAGTTCAGTAGCCTGTACCTTTCCGCCCAGGAACACGCCATTCCGTTCTACCAGCGCTCCGGCTTCCATGTTTGCTCAGACCTTTACGACGACGCTGGCATTCCCCACGTAGACATGCGCTGCCTGGCTCCGGAACTGGTCAGCAACGGTTTCGAAACCCGCCAGGCTCCCATGCTGCTGGGAGAGGATCATGACGCCTGGCTGTTTGACAGCGAACGCACCATGACCGAACTGATGGACTCCGTGGCCGGCCAGGCCCGCCAGCGGCTCTGGCTGTATGACCGGCTTCTGGATCATGATCTCTACGACCGCCTGCGTTTCCGGGAGCTTATCTCCGCCCTGGCCCGCCGCCATCGGCTCAGCGAGGTACGCCTGCTGATTCACGACGACAAGCCGCTGGTGAAGCGTCGGCACCAGATCGTGGAAC
>CAZFPG010000451.1:0-3110 GCA_964521055.1 uncultured Marinobacter sp. | reverse complement strand
GGGAGCCAGGCCCTGGCGTTTGAGGTCCAGTTTGTTTTTCTTGCCTTCCTGAACATAGCGGAAATTGCGAAACATGGTCAGAGGAGGTTTGCGGGTAATGGCATTGCCAGCAAGCATTTTCTGGAACAGCGCATTTTTGCGAATACGTGTGAGAACTTTATCCAGCAGGGCGTCAAGCGGTTCCGTGGGGCCGAATACGGCTCTCATATCCAGGAATATGGAAGAGTAGACCAGGTTCTGCGGGGTAGATGCATCGATAAACCTGACAAACCAGTCATCCCACTCGCGGCCACTCAGGCATAGCTTCGGATTGCTGGCCATAATGTTACCCTTGCACAGGGTAAAGCCGCACTCCGCCAGTTCCCTGGTGACGGTTTCGGCAAACGGCAGCAGTTTTTCGCGCACCTGGTCTTCGGTCATTCCCTCAGGCGTTTCGAACAGGATGCCGTTGTCCTGGTCCGTCAGCAGGGTCTGCTCCTGGCGGCCTTCGCTGCCGAACGTCAGCCATGTAAAGGATATGCCGGGGTCGTTTTTCTTTATGTTCAGTTCCAGCACCCGACGAACGGTGACATCGTTCAGGGTAGTGATGATTTTCACCACCTGGCCGGAGTCCGCTCCGTGGGCGAGCATGGCATCCACCAGCCTGGAAACGTCGGTTCTCAGGCTCACCAGGGTTCGCAGGTGGCTGGCGGTACCGATGGTGCGGGCCAGGTGAACCAGATCCACCCTTTGCAGGGAGAACAGGTCTCTTTCCGAGACCATGCCGATCAGGCGCTTGTCGTCATCCACCACACAGATATGTGCAAAATGATGTTCGGCCATGAGCATGGCCGCCTCAAAGGCATCGGCCTGGGCTGTCAGACAACAGGGGTCTTTTGTCATGACCTGCCCGATGGGGGTGTCCAGCGGGCCTTTTTCCTCCGCCACCATGGTGCGCAGGTCCCGCAGGGTAAAGATGCCCGTGGGGTGCCTTTCGTCATCCGTTATGACAATGCTGCCAACACTATTTTCGTGCATACGCGCGACAGCCTTGCGCACCGGCAGGTCGGGCGAGCAAACAATGGGGTTGCGGATAGCGTAGCGTTCCAGCGGCGTGTCCAGTGAGTTGCTGGAGCCTATGGAGGCCATGGCGCCGCTCTGGATTCGCTGGTTCACCTGGTCGAGCAGGCTGCTTACGCCCCGCAGGCAAAAGTCACGGAAGGGGTCACTCTGGGAGAACAGCATGACAAACGTGTCGTGTTCAATGCTGAGGCAGAAGGTGTCCCCGGAGGCCCGATGGAGGGTACGGGTGGGGCGCTCCCCGATCAGCGCAGCCAGGGGGAAGCATTCGCCCTGGCTGATTTCGAAGGTGGTTTCCGTCTTGCCGTCCCTGTCACGGGGCCGTTCGCCGCGAATACGGCCCTGTTTGACAATATAGAACCGTTCAACCGCTCCGTCTTCCGGCGACAGTACAACATCTCCGTCGGCGTAGAATCGAAGGGAGGCGTGTTCCGCAAAATGGGCCAGATGTGAGTCGTCCATATTTGAAAATGGCGAATGCTCACGCAGAAAGGTCATAATGGCGCGGGTATTCTGGGGGCGTTCGCTGTCCTGGTGTGCGGCGGTCATAAACGCGCTCCATTGTCATTGTTATGAGCATGAAGTGTAGACTAACTGTCAGCCGCGGGGCCCTAAGATTTTGGTCGGAGAACCGATTATTGCCACCCCGTAGGGTATGACCCGGCGGCTATTCTTTATGATGGGTGAGGCGGGTGGTAAAGTCCCATCAACCCGACTGCAAATGATACCGACATGACGACCAAAGATGAGCGCCTGAGCTTTCTGGAGGAGATGAAGGACGTCCGTCGAATCCGGAAGCCTAACAAGGCTGACGTGAAGGCTCCGAAGGAACTGACCCCGGGCCACCTCGAACGGCAGCGGTCAGCCATGGACCAGCCTTTGAAGGATCGTAACCCACTGACTGCCGATATGGTGGAGCCACTGACGGCACACGATGTGCTGTGTTGGCAGCGCCCGGGCGTCCAGCATGGTGTATTCCGGAAGTTCCGTCTCGGCCAGTACCCCATTGAGGCGCGCCTGGATCTGCATCGTATGACGGTGGAGGAAGCCCGCCGTGAAGTGTTCGGCTTCATTACGGACTGCGTCCGCTATGGTCTGCGTTCAGTGATCATCCTTCACGGCAAGGGTGAGCGTAACCCCGATGGCATTGCACAGATCAAGAGTTATATCGCCAAGTGGCTGCCAGAACTGGATGATGTGCTGGCCTTTCATTCGGCCCAGAAACGGCACGGCGGCACTGGTGCGGTCTACGTCATGGTGCGCAAGGGTGACCGTGACAAGCAACGTAACCGTGAAATCCACGGTACCTGAGATCAATACGTCAAAACCGATGAAATCGGTCCGGAGGTAAGAGTGAAACAACTGATGTTGGTGCTTTTCGTGGCAGCGGCCCTGGCCGGGTGCAAGGACCGTGTTATCTGGAACGACAATGGCAAGGTTGACGAGGCCACCCAGGATCGCGAGGTATGGGATTCCGGGGGCAAGATGGATACCGGTGAACGCAAGATATGGACCGACAAAGACGGTAACGATGTCGTCAAGTAAGGCCGTTCCGGCCTGATCATAATAAAAAAATCAGCCGGGGCCGCTGCTCCGGTGTACACGGGAGAGTATTCATGGCCGTGCGGCTGACTGTGAATGGCAAAGAGCAGACCATTGAGGTTGAAAGTGACACCCCGCTGCTGTGGGTGGTGCGTGATGAGCTTGGGCTGAAGGGAACAAAATTCGGTTGTGGCATGGGGCTTTGCGGAGCCTGCACCGTTCACCTGAACGGGCAACCGGTTCGCTCCTGCTCCACGCCGGTGGAAATGGCCGATGGTGGTGACGTCACCACCATCGAAGGCCTGTCATCGGATGGCGACATGCATCCCCTGCAACAGGCCTGGGTGGAGCACGGCGTCCCCCAGTGTGGCTACTGCCAGTCCGGCCAGATCATGAGCGCTGCCCATTTGCTGCAGCACAACGAGTCTCCTTCCCGTGAGGAAATCGTAGCGGCGGTAAGCGGTAATCTGTGTCGTTGTGGTACCTACTCGCGGATCGTTGCCGCCGTT
>CAZFPG010000450.1:0-3110 GCA_964521055.1 uncultured Marinobacter sp. | reverse complement strand
TCCGTGCCCGCAAGCTGGAAGTCATGAACCGTTCCCCCGAGCTTGAGCGTCCGGAAATCATTGATATCGGCCATGTGGGGGAAGTGGAAAGCGTGAATGTTGAAGTCATTGAAATGCTCACGCGCAGTAACGTGATCCCGGTGATTGCACCTATTGGTGTTGGACCGGATGGCGCTTCCTACAACATCAACGCCGACCTGGTGGCCGGGAAGGTGGCCGAGGCCATGAAGGCAGAGAAGCTCATCCTGCTGACCAACGTTTCCGGGCTCAAGAGCAAGGAAGACAAGGTTCTCACCGGGCTGACCGCAAAGCAGGTCAATGAGCTGATTGAAGATGGCACCATCCACGGCGGCATGCTGCCGAAAATTCGCTGCGCCCTGAATGCGGTGGAAAACGGTGTTCGCACCTCCCATATCATCGACGGTCGCGTGGCTCACGCCACGTTGCTGGAAATCTTCACAGATGAAGGTGTGGGTACGCTGATCTCCCGCAACTGATGCCCCCGGCCTGCTGGCTCATGGGGGCTGGGCAGGCCGGGTTGCCACTCCCCGAGAGGAAATATTGATGAAGCGCCTGCTCACCTTTCTGGTTGTCCTGTCCCTGATTGGCTATCTGTCATTCAAGGGGGCGGTCTGGTGGCTTGCGGACCAGAGGCTTGCCGAGGCCCGCAAAGCAGTGGAAGACGCTGGCGTGATCGACCGGGGCGAGATTCGCTCCGGCATCGAAGGCCGGCTGGTGCTGGGCGACGGCAGTTACCAGGATTTCCGCCTGACCCAGCCAGTAGAGTTTGATCGCCTGATACTCAACGCCGGCTCACCGATGGCGTTGCTGACCGCTTTGCTGGATCCCGCAGACCTCCCTGACCACTGGTCCCTGCAGGCAGAGAATCTGCGCCTGATGCTGGATACCAATATGTTCCGCAACTGGGTCACCGCAGGCAATGATATGACACCGGCCCTGTTTTCACCCGTTTGCGGTCCCGACCACCGCCAGCATCTGGGGAGTGGTGACCTGCTTCGCCTCGGAGTCTCTGGTGTATCTGGTGAGGCTCTGGTTATCCAGCGGGCGGATGGCGTTTACGGTGAACTGACAACGGTCAATGCCGGGAGCGTGGAAGTGGACTGGCCCGGTGCAAGGCTCAACCCGCTGGAGCTGGCAGGCATTGTCGAATCCACCTCATCGACCATGGCAGTTACGTTGCGGGATGGCGGCCTGATGCGCCGGGTAGCGGCTTACTGTTCCCGGGAATCCGGTGTGGAGACTGAGGAATGGACCAGTATCGTCATGGATGCGTTCAGTGATGCCCTCAAAGCCCGTGGTTTCGGTGCCAGCGATCAGTTGCTGGCGCTTTACCGACAGTGGTTGACGGAGGGCGGTGAGCTGACGATGGAGCTGGATCCATCAGCGCCGGTCTGGGCCGTGCCGGTGAGGGAAGACGGTGATGTTTCCGGCGCCGGCATGAATGTGCGTTACAACCGCTCGGAAGTGCCGGATGTCTATCTGACCCGCGTTGAACCCGAGTTGCCGGAACGGCCGGAAGCCATGCTGGAACCGGTTGTCGCCGGGGGTAATGGCAGTACTGATATTGTCGCCGGCTGGAATGCCGCCGACGCGGATAATGCTGAATCCTGGGTCGGACGGACGGTGAGAGTCACCCTGGAGAATGGTAATGTTGTAGAGGGTCGTCTGGTGAGCGTCGACGACTCGCGGATGGAAATCGCGCGGCTGATGGATGGTGGCGAGGTTGCCTATCCCATTGCCATTCGGCTTATTGCAACTTTCGAGGTCTGGCGTCACGGCCAGGCCCGCTAGCCCGGCGACGGGTCGGAGTATTATCTATGTCCGGATCCATACAACACCTGCCTGGCATTCGTGAAATGCTCACGAAGCTGATCTCCCAACCTTCGATCAGCAGTGCCTCGGCCGAATGGGATCACAGCAACGAGACGGTGGTGCGCACACTGGCTGAATGGCTGGAGCCCATGGGCTTTAACGTCGAGCTGCTTGAAGTTCCGGGCATGCCGGGCAAATACAACATGATTGCCACTCTCGGCAGTGGCCCCGGTGGGCTGGTGCTCTCCGGCCACACCGATACAGTGCCCTTTGACGACAAGCGCTGGCAGAGTGACCCGTTCACCCTGACCGAGCGGGACGACCGCTGGTACGGTTTGGGTACCTGCGACATGAAAGGCTTTTTCCCGTTGGCCATCGAAGCGGCCAAGGCTTTCGTTGGTGAGGAGCTGAAGCAGCCACTGATTATCCTGGCCACCGCCGACGAAGAAAGCTCCATGGACGGCGCCCGGGCACTGGCCGAAGCCGGCCGCCCCAAGGCCCGCTACGCAGTCATTGGCGAGCCCACCGGCCTGAAACCCGTGCGCATGCACAAGGGCATCATGATGGAACGGCTGGTCTTCGAAGGCCAGTCCGGCCATTCGTCAGACCCGTCCCTGGGCCGCAATGCCATGGAAGGGATGCACGAGGCGCTGGGTGAACTGCTGGCCATGCGTTCAGGCTGGCAGGCGAAATACAGTAACCCCAATTTCAAGGTTCAGGTGCCCACCATGAACCTGGGTTGTATCCACGGCGGCGACAATCCCAACCGTATCTGCGCCCGTTGCGAGTTGCATTTTGATCTGCGGCCCTTGCCGGGAATGGACATGAACGCGCTACGCCAGGAGATTCTCCACAAGCTGCAGCCATTGGCGAAAAAACGCGAGCTCTCGATGGAGTTCGAGCCGTTATTCGATGGCGTACCACCTTTTGAAACTCCGGCCGATGCCCAACTGGTCCGTGCCTGCGAAAAACTGACAGGCCACACGGCAGAGGCCGTAGCCTTCGCAACGGAAGCGCCTTGGTTGCAAAAATTGGGATTGGAAACTCTGGTCATGGGCCCCGGTTATATCGATCAGGCCCACCAACCGGATGAATTCCTTGAGCTGTCCCAATTGGACCCGGCTGTCAGAATACTCAAAGGATTGATCAAAGAGTTCTGCCTTTAAACTTTAGAAGGCAACTCAAAAGTATAACGAGGGTATTGGCGGGGAACCTTCCCCAAAACCGTGGAGCGCCATGGATGGCGCGACCGAGCCCTACAGGGACGTATTTACGGG
>CAZFPG010000449.1:0-3123 GCA_964521055.1 uncultured Marinobacter sp. | reverse complement strand
GTTCAAAGTCGGCGCTGTCGCTGTTGTTCTGCGCAGCTGCGGCATTGCTTTCGGCTTTTCTGGATGCGTTGACTGTCACGGCTGTGATTATCAGTGTTGCCGTTGGCTTTTATTCGGTGTATCACAAGGTGGCATCGGGCAAGGGTTATCACCATAACGATCACAACGCCAACAGCGATGAACAGGTGATAGAGCTGCACCGCGAGGACCTGGACAGGTTCCGGGCGTTCCTGCGCAGTCTGCTGATGCACGGTGCCATCGGCACCGCTTTGGGCGGCGTGGCCACGATGGTGGGCGAGCCCCAGAACCTGCTGATAGCCAAGGTGGTGGGCTGGGATTTTGCCAGTTTCTTCCTGCACATGGCTCCGGTCAGCCTGCCGGTACTGGCTGCCGGCCTGACCACCTGCTGGATACTGGAAAAGCTGCGTTGGTTCGGTTATGGCGCGCGACTGCCAAGGCCGGTACGCCAGGTACTGGAAGAGTTTGCCGATAACGAACGCACCAAGCGTACCAAGGCCGACCAGGCTGCCCTGTGGGTGCAGGCAATGGCGGCGCTGGTGCTGGTTGTGGGCCTGGCCTTTCACCTGGCGGAGGTGGGGCTGATTGGCCTGTTGGTGATCATCCTCATCACCTCGTTTACCGGCGTTACCGACGAGCACCAGATTGGCAAGGCGTTCCAGGAATCCCTGCCTTTTACCTCGCTGCTGGTGGTGTTCTTCGCCATTGTTGCGGTGATTCACGAGCAGCACCTGTTCAAGCCGATTATCGATTTTGTGCTGAGCCTGCCACAGGAGCAGCAGCCGGGCATGTTCTTTATTGCAAATGGCCTGCTGTCGATGATCAGTGACAATGTGTTCGTTGCCACGGTGTATATCAGTGAAATCAAACAGGCACTGGATTCCGGCAGTATCGACTACGAGCATTTCCAGGAACTGGCTATTGCCATCAACACTGGTACCAACCTCCCCAGTGTGGCCACCCCCAACGGCCAGGCCGCGTTCCTGTTCCTGCTGACATCTGCGATTGCCCCACTTGTGCGCTTGTCCTATGGGCGGATGGTCGTCATGGCGTTTCCGTATACCATCGTCATGGGCGCTGTGGGACTGTTCGCCGTTATCAACCTGGTCTGAAGCCGGCAGCGATCCGGGCTGCCGCTGATTGTCGACTCGTGTGAAGTGCATTCCCGTGCAGGTCTGTTACTCTTTTTATGAACCGTAAAAAGATAATGGCCGGCGGCAACGATGATAATAACAGCCAGCACATTGACCAGACGCTGCGGCGCACTCCCGACATTTCTGGCCTTTCTCATGGGCTGGTGTCTGCCTGTTTTAGCCCAGACTCCGCACGATGACGATACTCTTATGGTAGGCTACCTTGATGCGCCGCCAGTGACTTTCCAGGGTGAAGAAGGCCGTGCCGAGGGCATATTTATCGAGCTGACCCGACGCGTGGCTGAGGAGGCAGGGTATGACCTGGAGTTTCGCCTCCTGCCCATCAGCCGGACTTATCATTACCTGCGCACGGGTGGTATCGACGTCTGGCCGGGGGCCACCGATATACCCGCCCTCAAAGGTGAGGTGCTGGAGAGCTTTGTCAGCCCCTATTCGTTTCAGCTCAGTGCCTGGGGGCTGGAAAATACGCCTCCAGTGTCCCATTTTGATGATCTGACGGGTCATACCGTGATTCTGATTTCAGGCTATACCCACAGTGGACTGGCTTCCGCGCTGGACGCCAGTGACGAGGTTACGGTGATCTATGCCAGGGATCACCGGGCCGGCGTTGCCATGCTGAAACGTGGGCGGGGCGATTACCTGCTGAATTTTCAGCAGGCCGTCAGGGCAGTGCTCGAGGAATTTCCGGTTCCCGGGATTCGCGAGTACCCTGTGCTAACCAGGAACGCGGCCTGGGTGTTCTCGCTGGCCAATCCAAGAAGTGCTCAGTTGCGTGATGAATTTGATAGTGCCTACCTCAGTCTTGCACAACGGAGTGAAGTTCCGCCTCGCCGGCCTTTGACGGAAGGGTTTGTGCTGCCCGGCTTACCGCAATTGCCCTAGGGCCGGACCAGCTCTACATCGCCATACCAGGCGGTGGCGGATCCCCCAGTGTTGTCCGAATCAGACATAATGGCCACCCCCACCAGTTTTGGGGGCTTGCGGCCAAAAGCCTCATTGTAATCCGCGACAATATCCCTCTCCACAGTCACCCACTCGCCGGTATTATCTGCACCGGAGTTTACCGCCACCATCATCGTGGTATCGGTAAACGGGTTGGCGATGATTTCTCCAACCGGCAACTGATTGGCCCAGATGTAGTTCAGGGCGTTGCCCGGCAGTTCTTCCCCGAACACCATCTCCACCGTCTTGCGCTTGGCGCGCTCGAAAAAGCCCGCCTCCTCCGGCTCGAACTCGAATGCCACATAGATCCGGGCGGGGTAATCGTCACCGTCCTTTTTCCGTGCGTCGCCATTTTCAAACACATTCGACACCTTCCAGCGCCAGCGCAGAATCAGCGATTCCCCGGGTTCCACGGACACCCGTGCAATCAGCCCGGAGGCGCTGTTGTCCGTGGTTGCCTTCACAACCTGTTGGCCATTCTCCTCAACCAGCTGGTACAGGCTGTGACGATCAATCTTCGGAAACTCCAGCGGCTCCCAGCCATCCTCCAGGGAGGCTATTCCAGAGAATGCCTCTATCAGTGAGTCATCCTTGCTGTCTGCGTGAGCTGTTGCGGCCATCGCAGACAGGGTCAGGGCTGTTATCAGGTATCTCAGAAAGTGGTTCATGGTGCGCTCCCGTGGTTCCGGTTACTGACCGGCAACCGGTAAAAAAGTGCCTTGTCGTTACGGATCTTACTGTATATAGTGTTTTTATCCTTGGTTAAGTACCAGATATGGTAACGGGAATCCGGTGAGAATCCGGAACTGACGCGCAGCGGTATTGGGGAACGAGCCTGGCAGCAAGACACTGGTTAACACCGGGAAGTCGCCAGGCAAGGCCGAACCAAAAAGGTTCACGCCCCTGAGTCCGAAGACCTGCCAGGGAAACAACTGCACCTTCGCGTATAAGGTTGAGCAGAACGGACCAGAACTCATTCCTCCCCTCTCCCCTGGTGGGAGAGGGGCTG
>CAZFPG010000448.1:0-3132 GCA_964521055.1 uncultured Marinobacter sp. | reverse complement strand
CAAAACTGCTGGCAACCTTGCCTTCGGCTGGCCAGGGAAGCTTGTTCTTGAGTGATCCGAAAGGATCGGATTCGTTGGGAGTGGGAATGTTGGCGATGGCCTCTTCCACTTCTTTCAGCAGTTTTTCCAGGCGCTTGCGGTCTGCCTCCAGTTCCTGGCGTTCATCCTTGCGGTTGCTGATGTCTTTCTTTAACGCGGCCAGGGTCTGTTCCCGTTCGCTTTTGCTGTTGTTCAGTTTCTGCTGCCGGTCGGCAACGTCCTGCTCCAGCTCGGCCAGCCTCTGGCGCCCGGCACTGACCTGTTTCTGCGTTTCTTTCAGCTGGCGGAGGTTGGCTGCGAAGGCTTCCAGCCGATCGATGGTGTCGCGGCTGAGGTATTCGTAGTAGGTCATGGTGCGAGCGACCTTGTCCGGATCGATCTCGTTGAGCAGGACTTTCACGGCGGGTGCGTCACCCTCCATCCAGGCGGCGCGGATCTGTTTTTTCAGACTTTCGCGCTGGCTTTCCAGCGTTCGGGTCAGCTCCGCTTCTTCCTCACCGAGTTCCGTGAGGCGTTGCTGCTGCTCCCGGGCCTGTTCGCGCAGTTCCCTGCGCTCGCGGGTCAGACGGCCGATGTCCTGTTCCAGCTCCGAAAGCTGGCGTTCCAGCGAGGAGCGGTCCTTTTCGGCATCGGCCAGCCAGTCGTCGATGTCGGCGATCTCTTCCTTGAGCGCTTTTATCTGGCCAGGTGTGACCTGTTGTTCCGCCAGTGCCGGTGTGGCGGCTGCAAGCAGTGTCAGCGCCAGCAACAGACGCGAAATCAATCGATCTCCACCAGGCTGTGGCCTGTCATTTCTGCAGGTTGCTCAAGGCCCATCAGGCTCAGCAGGGTAGGTGCCACATCGCTCAGGCTGCCGTCATCCTTCAGGGATACCCGGCGAGGGCCGACATAAACCAGCGGTACGGGGCCAATGGTATGGGCGGTGTGAACCTGCCCGGAATTGGGGTCCGTCATCTGTTCACAGTTGCCATGATCCGCCGTAATCAGTGCTTCACCGCCCACTTCCTCAAGTGCTTCGGCGATGCGGGAAACACACTGGTCAATGCATTCGGCGGCCTTGATGGCGGCATCGAGCTTACCGGTGTGGCCAACCATGTCGCCATTGGCGTAGTTGCACACCACCAGGTCGTACTTGCCGCTCTTGATGGCTTCCACCAGTTTGTCGGTTACCTCCGGTGCACTCATCTCTGGCTGCAGGTCGTAGGTGGCGACTTTCGGTGATGGCACCAGGATGCGATCTTCGCCTTCGAACGGGGTTTCCAGGCCGCCGTTAAAGAAGAAGGTAACGTGGGCGTACTTTTCGGTTTCGGAAATCCGCAGCTGGGTTTTGCCCAGGTTCGATACATACTCGCCCAGGCCGTTGGTCAGTTGCTCCGGCGGATAGGCGCAGGAAGTTTTGATGTCGGCGGCATACTCTGTGAGCATGACAAAATCAGTCAGCTCAGGGCGCTTGCGGCGGTCAAAACCATCGAAGTCCGTTTCCACGAAGCAGCGCGTCATTTCCCGGGCGCGGTCGGCGCGGAAGTTCATGAATATGACCGTGTCACCGTCGTTGATGGTGCCTTCTGTATCACCACTGGCCTTGATGTGGGTTGCCTTGACGAACTCGTCGTTCTCTCCCCTTTCATAGGCCTGTTCCAGCGCGGTTATCGGGTCGGCTGCGGTAAATTCGGCTTCCCCCAGGGTCATGACATTATAGGCTTCTTCAACCCGGTCCCAGCGATTGTCCCGGTCCATGGCATAGTAACGGCCAACGATGGAGGCTACCCGGCCAACGCCAAGGTTCTTGAGTTTGGTGGCCGCTTTTTCCAGTGATGCCTTGGCGCTGCGAGGTGGCATGTCCCGGCCATCGAGGAAGGCGTGGATGTACACTTCTTTTGCGCCACGCCCGGCTGCCATTTCCGCGGCAGCCAGAATGTGGTCTTCATGGCTGTGTACACCGCCGGGGGAAAGCAGGCCCATCAGGTGAACGGCCCGGCCGCTGCTGATGGCCTTGTCCATGGCAGCGCACAGAGTGGGATTTTGCGTAAAAGTACCTTCTTCCACGTCTTTGTCGATACGGGTCAGACTTTGATAAACCACCCGGCCTGCGCCCAGATTCATATGGCCGACTTCGGAATTACCCATCTGTCCCTGGGGCAGTCCAACGAACATCCCGGACGTATTGATCAGGGTTTTTGGCTGATTTTTCCAGAGCTTATCCCAGAATGGCGTATTGGCGTTGCTGATGGCATTATCGTCAGCCGGGTCACGGTGACCCCAGCCGTCAAGAATAATCAGTGCAGTAGGCTTACGCGTGGCAGTCATCACTTAATCCGATGGTAGTTTGGTAAATTTACTAAAACGAACATTGATTCTAAACATTTTCGCACCCCTCGGCCACCTCGGTTATCTTCTGTCAGTGGGGAAGGGTGTGTATAATCCCGCCACAAACTATTCAGCAAGGTGTTTTCATGGAAAGGGTGTTTGAGTTTGCGGTTAACCATTACATTCTGGTGTCTCTGTTTTTCGCTTTCCTGCTTGCCATACTGGTGCTGGAATCACGCCGTGGTGGCGCGAAAATATCGGCACAGGGTGCGGTAAACCTGATTAACCGCGATGAAGCTGTTGTTGTCGACATCCGTGACCGCAAGGATTTTAACGAGGGCCGGATTACCGGTGCAATCAATATTCCCCTCAATAGTATCAAAAGCCGTGCGTCGGAGCTGAAGAAGTTCAAGGACAAACAGATTATCGTTGCCGACAAGATGGGCCAGCATTCCGCCATGGCCGTCAAGCAACTGAAAGCCGAGGGCTATGACAATGTCGTCCGGCTGAACGGTGGCATTGCCGACTGGAAAGGCAGCAACCTGCCGCTGGTGAAGAAGTAACAGCCACAGCCTTTCAGGCCTTGAACTGAAGGGTAAACTGTCGCACTGTTTCACATCAGCAGGCGGAGCCAGGCATTAAACTGTTCCGGCAGCATTCAATATAATAATGGGCCCTGGTTGCCCCCCTAATCGAAGAAAGGACTGAAAATGGCTGAAAATGAGCAGGCCGCAGCAGGCAACGAAAACCAGACACAACCTCAGTTTGCGCTTCAGCGTATCTATG
>CAZFPG010000447.1:0-3137 GCA_964521055.1 uncultured Marinobacter sp. | reverse complement strand
GGCTGGCCAATAAAAGGCCGGGGGCACTAAAACTCATTGGGATCCCGTCGCCATTCCAGCCAGAAGCCGATGGCAATCAGGCCTGCCCAGATAATGTATGGGCTATACCAGGCATTCCCCGGTGAGGTCCACCAGTCAAGAATGTTGGGCGAGAATATGTAGATGGCCAGAACCAGAAGGAAGACCAGACGGTAGATATACATCAGGCATGATATCCGCACTGTCGTTTGTGAGAAGCTTTATAACACGTCGGTCACCGGGCTGTCAGGTGAATCCGCTCGGGGGCCCAGTTCGCTGCGGCCCGCTCCAGCAGGGTAGCGATGCCCGCAGCCCCGGACAACAGGCGCAGGTCCTGACCAAGTGCCGAGAGGGCCTTTGTCAGGTTGTCCTGCGCAACCTTATCATCCAGCGCGGGAGCGTGGTTCTGTTTGCTGAGTTTCTGCCCCTGGGCATTGAGGATGACCGGGATATGCATCCAGTGGGGCGGGAGTGCGCCCAGTGCGTGGTAAATCTGCTGCTGTTGGGCTGTCATATCCAGCAGGTCGGAACCCCTGACCACGTGGGTGATGTTCTGGTCTATGTCGTCGGCAACCACCGCCAGCTGGTAGGCGTAAAATCCTTCCTTGCGCAGAATGACCGGGTCGTCCATTTCGGCATGTACCTGTTGGCTCTGGGGGCCCAACAGTTGGTCGTGCCACTGGCTGTGCTCGTCGTGAAGCGCAAAACGTATTGCAAAAGGGCGCTCGCCAGGTTTCGCATGGCCTTCACGGCAGTGTTCCGGGTGCCGGCCACCATGTTCCCGGAGTTGCTTGCGTGAGCAGGCGCAGCGATAGGCCAGCCCCTGGTCCAGTAACTGGTCAATCAGCCTGCGATACCGGGTATGGCAACCAGACTGGAAACGCACTGGTTCGTCGGAGTACAGGCCGTGGGCCTCAAGGCTGGCCAATATCCGCTCGGTGGCTTCCGGCGATTCCCTCAGTGGATCAAGATCTTCAATTCTTACAAGCCAGGTGCCGCCACGGCTGCGGGCTTCCAGATAACTGGCAACAGCAGTAACAAGCGAGCCAAAGTGTAGCGGGCCGGTAGGGGAGGGCGCAAAACGGCCCCGGTAACGGGATTCAGTCATGGTCTGTGACGACTGGCCCCGATTCAGGAGCCAGTGTACTCAGGGAGTGGGCATTAAATGCCAGTCTGACGCTCGCGGATCTCGGCGAGAGTCTTGCAGTCGATGCACAGTGTTGCGGTAGGACGCGCCTCAAGGCGACGGATGCCGATCTCAACGCCACACTGGTCGCAGAAGCCGTAGTCGTCCTTGTCGATGCGGTCGATGGTCTGGTCAATCTTCTTGATCAGCTTACGCTCGCGGTCTCGGGTGCGCAGTTCCAGGCTGAATTCCTCTTCCTGGGTTGCGCGGTCGCTGGGATCCGCGTAATTTGCGGCGTCTTCCTGCATATGGTGCATGGTGCGATCCACTTCTTCCATCAGCTCCTGTTTCCATTGCAGAAGCAGATTCTTGAAGTGCTCGAGCATCTCGGCACTCATATACTCTTCACCCTTCTTCATTTCATAAGGGGTGAAGTTGGTAAAACGTTCGCGTGGTTGTGCTGCAGTATTTGCCATGAATTACGGCCTCTTATAATCCTGAAAAGCACTCGCCCTGAAACGGGAATTTGCGGAAAATAGCAGATTACTCCCGGGGGTGCCAGCCTTGTGACAACAACTTTAGCATGGAGTCATTCATGAAGTTACCCGCTCCGCTCATCGAAGGCAGACTTATTCGCCGTTACAAACGTTTCCTTGCAGACGTACTGTTGCCGGATGGCAATGAAGTAACCGCCCACTGCCCCAATACCGGCTCCATGCTGGGCTGCCAGCCGGCGGATGCCCGGGTGTGGCTGAGCGCCAGTGACAACCCGAAGCGAAAGCTGAAGTACACATGGGAACTGGTTGAAACGGCCCCTGACGAAGTGGCCTGTATCAATACCTCGCGGCCGAATAACCAGGCCCGTAACGCCATAGAGCGAGGTGTCGTGCCCGAGCTGGCGGGCTACGGAACCTGTAAGGGCGAGGTGAAGTATGGCGCTGAAAAAAGCCGGATCGACCTACACCTGTCTGACCACAAAAGCCTTGCAGATGCCTGGGTGGAGGTAAAGAACGTGACCCTGTGTGAAGGCGGCCACGGCTATTTCCCGGATGCAGTGACCACCCGGGGCCAGAAACATCTGCGCGAACTGATGGCCCAGGCCCGCGCCGGAGACCGGGCGGTGCTTTTCTTTGTGGTTAACCACACGGGCATCTCCAGCGTGCGACCGGCGGACCATATTGATCCTGCCTATGGCGACCTGTTGCGTAAAGCAGAGGCCGCCGGCGTGGAGTTGCTGGCCTACCGGGCGGCACTGTGGGGTTCGGAAGGGCCCGATGGGGATATATCGCTGGTGGAGTCCGTGCCGGTTATTCTGGAAGCCTGACCAGAACGGTACTGTTGTCTTCCGTTGTCTCAAGCGGTGTCAGGGTGTCGCCCTGGCAGGGGCCGGCGATGCACTGGCCAGTCTCGGGAATGAACAGTGCCGCGTGATTGGCGCACTGGATAAAGCAGTTGTCGGTATCCATGAAGCGGCCGGGCATCCAGTTCAGTTCGATACCCAGGTGAGGGCATCGATTCAGGTAGGCGAAGATCTGGCCTTCCCGTTCGAATGCGAAGCCGGTCTGCTCCTCCCTCACACCGCTACCTGTGGCCAGTGTGAACTCCACGAACCGACCCTCCGCCAGGTCGCCTCGCTCGCAGACCGCCTGCCAGGGGCTTTTCATTATTCCTCCGTGTTCATGCGCCGGGCAGCCCGAAATGCTGGCGGATACGGTCCGCCACGGCCTCCGCCACATGCTCCTGGTCGGTATGCAGGTGAATGGTGTGGGTTTTTTCGTCGGTGGTCAGCGGCTCGAACCAGGTTTCCTGCTCTTCAAGCAGCTCTTCGGTGGCTTCGGATGCATCACCGGCGCGATTGTGGATCCATTCCCGGCGGCTTTCCAGTGGCGCTTCACAGTGAATCAGGGTGAACGGCATGCCCCGGCTTTCGGCAACGTCTGCCAGCATTTCGCGTTCGGCCTGTTTCAGGCAGGCGGCGTCTACGATGACCGGC
>CAZFPG010000446.1:0-3151 GCA_964521055.1 uncultured Marinobacter sp. | reverse complement strand
ACCACTTCACCGCTTTCCACGGTGTCGCCTTCGCCCTTGAGTATTTCCTCAATGACACCATCAGCCGGAGCTACCACTTCGAGCACGACCTTGTCGGTTTCAATGTCGACAATCAGCTCGTCACGTGAACAGGCTTCGCCGGGCTGCTTGTGCCAGGTCGCGACTGTTCCCTCTGCGACCGACTCTGGGAATACTGGGGCTTTTATTTCAGTTGACATCTCGGGTCCTTAGTTCGGTAGCTCGTCAGATTTCAAACGCGTCGTTAACCAGTTTTTTCTGCTCTTCAATGTGGACTGACATATGCCCACAGGCCGGAGCAGCAGAAGCGTCGCGACCGGCATACTGAAGATACAGCTTGGGATTGTGGCGGTGCAGCGCATTTCTCATGTGATGCTGGCTGCAATACCAGGCACCCTGGTTCATGGGCTCTTCCTGACACCAGACCACGTGCTTGAGCTTGGTGTGCTGGCTCAGTAGCTCATCCAGATCATCTCCGGGGAACGGATACAGCTGCTCAATACGAACGATGGCAACATCATCCCGCTCGTCAGCCTTTTTGCGCTCCAGAAGGTCAAAATAGACCTTGCCGCTGCACAGGATCAAACGAGTGACTTTCTTCGGATCGGAAGGCTCTTTCTCGGGCAGAATCGTCTTGAATGTGCCGGAGGTCAGGTCATCGAGATCCGAAGTCGCTTCCTTGTGCCGCAACAGGCTCTTGGGCGTGATCGCTACCAGCGGCTTGCGCAGTGGGCGTTTGACCTGACGGCGCAGCATGTGGAAAACCTGCGATGGGGTTGTCGGCACACACACCTGGATATTGTGTTCCGCAGAGAGCTGCAGGAAGCGCTCAAGGCGAGCGGAGCTGTGCTCGGGCCCCTGGCCTTCATAACCGTGGGGCAACAGCAGTGTGAGGCCACACAGGCGCCCCCACTTGTGCTCACCGCTGGTCAGGAACTGGTCGATAACCACCTGGGCACCGTTGGCAAAATCACCAAACTGGGCTTCCCAGACAACCAGGCCACTTGGAGCCGTGGTTGAATAACCGTATTCAAACGCCATGACTGCTTCTTCGGAAAGCAGTGAATCATAGATTTCGAAATCAGGCTGGTCTTCGGCCAGGTGCTCGAGGGCTGTATAGGTCGCGCCGTCTTTCTGATTGTGCAGCACCGCATGGCGGTGAGAGAAGGTACCGCGACCGACATCCTGGCCGGTAAGGCGTATCGGATGCCCTTCATCGAGAAGCGTGGCATAGGCCATGATCTCGCCATAGCCCCAATTAATGGCAAGGGCTCCGGCTGTCATCTTCTCGCGATCGCTGATGATCTTGGAAACCTGACGCTGCACACTGAAACCTTCCGGTATGTGGGTCAGCTTCTTGCCAAGCTTCTGGATCGTCTTCAGTGCAACGCTGGACTTGCACTTTGCGGTCCACTCGTGGCCGAGGTACGGTGTCCAGTCTACGTAGAGTTCCTTGTTGGGCTCCTTGACCAGGGACTTCACCACATGGTCGCCCTTATCCAGCTCATCGCGATAGTCCAGCTCGATCTGCTTTGACTCTTCCTCGGTGATAACCCCTTCTGCCACCAGTTTCTCGGCGTACAGGTTGCGGGTTGTCGTCAGCTTGCGAATCTTGTCGTACATCACCGGCTGGGTGGCAGCGGGCTCGTCGGCCTCGTTGTGGCCGCGGCGGCGATAGCAGACCAGGTCAATGACCACGTCGTTCTTGAATTCGTGGCGGTAATCCATGGCCATCTGGGTTACAAACATGACGGCTTCGGGATCATCCGCATTCACGTGCAGGATCGGGGCCTGAACCATCTTGGCCACATCCGTACAGTATTCCGTGGAACGGGCGTCTTCCTGCTTACTGGTGGTAAAACCGACCTGGTTGTTAATGACGATATGGATGGTACCGCCAACACCGTAGCCCCGGGTCTGGGACATCTGGAAGGTTTCCATGACCACGCCCTGCCCGGCAAAGGCTGCATCCCCGTGCATGATAATGGGCACACACTGGGTACCATTGGGATCTTCACGGCGGGTCTGGCGGGCACGGACAGAACCGACGACCACTGGAGAAACAATTTCCAGGTGCGACGGGTTGAACGCCAGAGCAAGATGAATTTCTCCACCTTCGGTCATCACGTTGGATGAGAAACCCTGGTGGTACTTGACGTCACCGGAGCCGGAATCCGCGAGCTTCTTGCCCTCAAATTCATCAAACAGTTCTTTCGGATTCTTGCCGAGGGTGTTCACCAGGACGTTCAGGCGGCCGCGGTGAGCCATGCCCAGCACGATTTCCTTGGCGCCGTAGCTGCCAGCGCGCTGGATGAGCTCATCCAGACAGGGAATCAGGGTTTCACCACCCTCAAGACCAAAACGCTTCACGCCGGGGTAACGGGAACCCAGGTACTTCTCCAGCCCTTCGGCAGCCGTAAGACGCTCCAGAAGGTGTTTGCGGGTAGCGGCTTCGTAGTTCGGACGGGAACGAACCGGCTCCATGCGCTGCTGAAACCAGCGTTTGATGCGGGTGTCCACAACGTGCATATACTCGGCACCAATACTCCCGCAATAGGTCTCGCGCAGGCCGCTTACTATGTCCCGAAGCTTCATGGTCTCGGAACCGAAGTTCAGCGAACCGGTCTGGAACTCAAGATCGGAATCCGCTTCCGAAAGCTCATGGAAGGCTGGATCGAGATCTTCCACCGGAGGGCGATTCCAGACCCCCAGCGGGTCAAGCTTCGCTTCCTGATGGCCACGAAAACGGAAGGCGTTGATCAGCTGGAGCACACGGATCTGCTTCTTGTCCGCATCCGTCGTTGCACTGGCAGGCACACCGCCGGAAGCAATAAAACGCTGATTACGGGAAATGTGCTCGAACTGCTGGCGTATGGACGAATGATCTATATCACGGGCTTTGTAGCCATCCACACTGGGAAGTTTATCGAAGTAACTGCGCCACTCCTCGGGAACGGCATTGGGGTCTGTCAGGTAGGTCTCGAAAAGCTTTTCAACATAGGCAAGATTTCCCCCTTGGAGGTGGGAAGTCTGCCATAACTGCTCCATTATGCTTTCGTGCATTTTGAATAGCTCACCTTGGGCTGGTGCGGGGAGATGGCTATGGTCGGCCAGGGGTATATCTGAGTCAATA
>CAZFPG010000445.1:0-3157 GCA_964521055.1 uncultured Marinobacter sp. | reverse complement strand
CACCCTCAAGGCCGGCGGCAGCTTCGTGAAGATCGACCCCAGCGGCGTCTCCATGGGTGGCGCCGCCCTCAAGCTTGGCATCGGGGGTTCGCCGGGTAAGGGCAGTGGGCAGAAGGTTCAGGTGCCGGAGATGCCGGAGTTTGTGGATTACAGCGGTGCTTCTGCCGCCCCGGCGCAACTCGCTGATGTTGGTTTGCGAAGTAATGGCAACCCGGATGCCCAGGTCCGTGCCTTGCAGGAAGGAAAGGCTCTGACGTCAATCTGCCAGGCAGACGACGAAACGGCCCAGGGCGACGCCAATGTTTGATGTATACGGCGGTCCTTCCAGTGAGAGCGCCTCGGCGCGGAGCGTTCACATTAACTATGTTCTGATCGATGGCAGCAAGCGTTCGGAAGCGGAACAGTGGCTCTATGAACTCATTGACACCCCAGACTATCTCAACCTGTTTGACGGCACGGAATGGGCTTCGATTCGCCAGGTGGCACCTTTACTGGTGCGCACTGGACCAAGCCACCCGAATTGGGGCGAGCTGGCAGAGGAACTGAAAAACCTGGAGTGTGGTTATGGTATCGCCAGTAAGGAGTCACTGGATACGGTGGCTAATCACTTAAGGCGTTTTATTGAAGTACGCCACCCGCTGGGGCATGGCGTGATGCTGAGGTTTGCCGATCCGTCCGTCGCCAGGGTGCTATTGGCATCTTCCGGCGAAGGCGGTGTGCCCGAATACTGGTCAACACTGGCGGCGGTGCATTTGCCGGACGCCTTGTGGAATGGCTGGCATACTCTGGTGCGCCCAGACTCGGTGGTGCCGGAGGCCGGGCGAGAGGGCGGGGCTACACCACGCCAGTTGAACGAGCTCACGCTGAGCCGTCTGACAGAGACAGACCGGCGAGCAACCCTGGTGAAATTGTTACAACACCTGGAAGTGTATTTTCCGGATCGATTGGCAACGGCCCCCAGGGTGGAAGTGATTTCGATGTTGCGCGCAATGATGGACCAGGCGATCAGCAACGGCTACACATCGCTTCAGGCCCTGACGCATTGGTTCACGGTTTTCGGCTATCTTGGTGATCCGGAACAATGGCACAGGGTGGCCCCGGATATTCACCAGATGCTTCAACATCACCGGTCGGAAAACGCAGGTTCCGTAGCGCGAAAGGCAGCGTTGGCGGCAATGGAGTTAGTTCAGAAGCAGGAAGCAGGGAGAGCAAACGTATGGGAATGATGGTAACCAGTCCGATTGCCGCCGGCGACCGGCAAAGCCAGGCGGATATCACCGCGGAAGGTGCGTGCCCACTGACCCGAACCGACATTCAGTTGATCCCTGTGCGTTATGCCTACGCTGATGAAGCGGCGGATCACGAGGCGCTGGCCCCCCGATACGACCTTGAGTTTCAGCCAATCGGTATCCGCCAGGTTCGGGATGGCTATCTGTATCTGTTTCACTCAGACGCTCCCGACATATTGCATGAATACGAAGTCTCGGACGGTGGAGCGGTCAGCAAACGCCTCTGGACTGGCGGCGAAGCCGCAAAAGACCAGCGCAACGGCACCCCGGATACCCCGGCCATCGTAGTACCACGCCGCGGCCATATCGATGTACTGTTTTCGTCCAGTCAATTGACAGCGAAAAAGTGCAGTATGTTGATCCAGTGGCAGAACTACCGCAGTGACGTCATGAGGCGGGTAGACCTGTCCGGTTATTGTCCGGTTACCGGCAAGCCCCAGTTGATAACAAAGCCGGATCTCGAAGACCTGCTTACGCATCCGAAATCCCAGGCAGTCCCAATGGACGGCCAAACCGGGCTGTCATCCTGGTATTGGGCCCAGTCTTCATCGGAGAATGGGTCCGAGCCCTTCGCTCATCGGCTACCTGCTTACGAACAGGACCATGCCTACCTGGTTGTCGATGACCTGGTGGGGCATATCAATGACCTTCTGGATGCCTGGGCAGTTGTAGATACCAACCACAGCGCCTGGTTGGAGAAAGAGGACAGAAAGTATTACCCGGCCCGCTTCATCAGTGACCTGATTCGCCTGGATGGTGACCGGGTTGGCGAAATCGCCAAAGCTTTTGCGGAAAACACCGGGGACGAAGAGGCAAAAGACCGGTTCGGGCAGATTGCCCAGGCAAACCGCGACCAAAAGGCCCGGTTGAAAGCCCTTGTTGATGACTTTCCCGAATACCAGCAAAGTGTCAGCAGGGTGGCGGGGCCAGCCACCTATCATTATTCGCCTGCTGATCAGGAGCGAGTCGCGGGGATGCGGGACGCGGCCGGAAAACTGGCCGAAGAACTGGGAATGGAGCAACGGGAAATCCTCAATGTTGCTGAAACACTGGCTGACTATCAGGAAAACCTGGTTGACGGTTCCGCCTTAAGCGGGCAACAGGGTATCGCAGACCTGGTTAAGCTGGACGACATCAATACCTACCTGGAGGAGGCAGGGCAACATCTGGGATGGTTCTCTGCAGAGAAACGGCGCATCGTCTCCGATATCCAACACCTGCTGGAACGCTTCTATTTGCACGGCCATCTGTATGACCGTGCCAGTGAGGTCAGCTACGGTGCCCTGCTGAAAATGGACAACGCCCTGATTGCAGTGCTGACAGAGTGGGCGCAATCGGATGGCGATTTCAAGTTCCTGAAACGATTCTACTTTGAAGAGACCGGGCACCAGCACCTGATATCACTGGACCTGAAGCCCGAGGTCATCCCTGGCACATCGAAAGGGCTTATCGACTCGTTCACAACCCTGATGGCAGCCAAGAACGGCCCGGCGGCGCACCGGGAATGGGTTCAGCTTGTTGATGACAGCCCCTATCTTCAGTTTCCCTCGCTGCCGAACGGAGCGGCTGAACAGCTCAGCCACCACCTGGCACAGCTTAATATCACGGCTCGCCTGGCCCTCTTTGAACTGGTTGAGGAAGTCGACACAGCGGATCTGCAGGGGCGGCTGAGACAGATCTTCGAGAAAATGCCCGGAGGCCTGAAGGCCCATATCTTTGAGAATCAGCGCCTCTATGAGGTTGATCTGAACATCGCTGATGCGGATAGCCTTACCCGCCATGAATCCATGGTAGAAGAGATCGAGCAGTTGGCCCGTAACCATGACGAGGCGCTGAGTGAAGAAAAACGCCTTGAAAAGCGCTACCGT
>CAZFPG010000444.1:0-3157 GCA_964521055.1 uncultured Marinobacter sp. | reverse complement strand
AGCAGCCTCCACATCAGAAAAATTGTGCGCCAGGCACCCCCCTGATCCCACCGCCGACTATCCGTGGTGACAGGATCACCAACACAGTAAGGCCTTGAAACGCTGCGCAACCGCTTGCTCAGTTCCACATCTTCCATCAACGGAATCGGCGCAAACCCCTGCAACGCCCGGAACACGGACGTACGGACAAACATCGCCTGGTCGCCCGTGGCAATACCCGTCAGCCGGCTGCGCTGGTTCATGAACCACTCTACCACCCGGAACATGGCCCGCTGGCCACTGAGCCGTACATCAAAACGCCCCCATTGTTCCTGGCTGCGAAAAAAGTGTTCAAGCTGGTCAATGGCGGTATCCGGCAACAGCGTATCGGCATGCAGGAACAACAGCACATTGCCCCGTGCCGCATCGGCCCCCGCATTCATCTGCAGGGCCCGGCCTCGGCCGCCCACAAGTACCTGATCGCACCAGGGAGCCGCCAGATCCGCAGTGCCATCATCGCTGCCCGCATCCACTACAATCACCTCATGCCCCGCTGCGCGCACCGGTTGCAGGGACTGCAGAAAAGACTGAATGGAAGCGGCCTCGCGCCACACGGGCACAACGACACTCAGCGAAAGCGATTCAGACAACACACCTCCCGGAATAAAAGACGAATCCACAACACACCTTGAGCCGCAGGCTTCAGGCCGCTATCATACCGCCCTTCTTGCAGAGATGCCCCCGTAGCTCATCTGGATAGAGCGTCCCCCTCCTAAGGGGAAGGTAGCAGGTTCGAGTCCTGCCGGGGGTACCATCTGACCTTCCACCAGGCCCCACCACCTTCCATATAAACCTGGTTTCAAAAATTTTTAACCAAACATTCAGTCCATCAAGATCCAGGTGTGACCCTGTCCTTTACTAGCGAACTTTGACAATTTCTTGATATTTTCATGACCCACCCCTGACGTCCTCCCTTCTATCCTGCACTCCCATTATCTGTCCACTGGGCCAGTTCTCCAACCGAGAGTGCAGTCATGACCTTCTCATTATTTTCCAAGAATCACCCACTGCCTGACCGTGTCTACCGATGGTTCAACTGGGCGGGCGCCTACGCTCCGATACTGATGCTATTTTGCGGTATCCTTCTCATCGGAGGGCTGTCCCGAATGCTGCTGGTGGCATGGCAATTTGATCGGGTGGTGGGCACCTCCGTTTGGCCGGGCATTTTTCTTCACGGGCTGCGTGTCGACCTGATCATGGCTGGCATGGCAGTAGCGCCGTTGGTGCTCCTCCTGCCACTTCTGGGCCACCGGCACTGTTGGACCGCCTGGAAGCGCGTGACAGGCCTGTGGGCGCTGTTCGTTGTTTTAATTTTTCTGTTCATGGAGCTATCAACACCAACATTTATCGCCGAATACGATTCTCGCCCCAACCGTTTGTTCATCGAGTATCTGAATTATCCCAAGGAAGTGTTGAGCATGCTTTGGGAGGGTTATTTGCCAATCCTGGTGCTCGGCATATTGCTTTGTGTGTTGCTGACCATGCTGCTTGCCTGGCTGATGAGGCCTTGGTCACGGGAGCAATGCTGCGGCAGTTACCGGAAAGCAATCCTGGTTTGGCCAATCGTGGTTCTTGCGGTGTTTATGAGCATTCGCTCTACTACTGGTCACCGTCCGGCCAATCCAGCGATGTTTGCGCTGACTTCCGATGCCTTCGTCAACTCATTGATTCTCAATTCCACCTGGTCTGTGGCATTTGCGATCTACAATCTCAAGCATGAGGCGAATGCCAGCGAAGCATACGGATCCGTGGAAATGTCCCGGATATTGGACGAGATCAGGAGCGAACCATGGCTGAATAGCTCTGACTTCCAATCCAAGACTTACCCGACGCTGCACCATCAAACCCCAGTGCAAACGAGACCCAGGCCCCTTAATCTTGTGATCGTACTGGAAGAAAGCCTCGGCGCGACCTTTGTCGAATCACTGGGTGGCGTTCCAGTCACACCCCGTCTGGAGGCCTTGAAAGACGAGGGCTGGTGGTTCGAAAACCTGTACGCAACCGGCACAAGATCCGTTCGAGGGATCGAGGCAGTCGTCTCGGGTTACCTGCCTTCTCCGGCACGCAGTGTGGTGAAGCTGTCGTTATCCCAAACCGGTTTTTTTACACTCGGAGAGCTGTTAAAACGGAAAGGCTACAACACCGGTTTTATCTATGGTGGAGAAGCGCACTTCGACAATATGCGCAGCTTTTTCACGGGCAACGGCTTTGATCATATCTTTGATCAGGAGGACTATAACGATCCCGTCTTTACCGGAAGCTGGGGCGTCAGTGACGAAGACCTGTTCGAAAAGACCCATGAGGAACTTGAGAGACTTCATGCCTCCGGGAAGCCCTTTTTCCGTCTAGTTTTCTCGTCGTCCAATCACACTCCGTTTGAGTTTCCAGACGGACGTATTGAGTTGCACGATCAAGAGAAAAACACCGTCAACAACGCCGTCCAATATGCGGACCACGCTCTGGGTGACTTCATGGATAAGGCTAGAGGGAGCGGCTACTGGGCAGATACGCTGTTCCTGATCGTTGCGGATCATGACGCTCGGGTCTGGGGCGATGAGCTCGTGCCCATCAAAAATTTTCAGATTCCGGGGCTGATACTTGGCGCCGATATCGAAACTAAGCGAATTCAGCCAGTCACGAGCCAGATCGACCTTCCACCGACACTGCTCTCGCTCATGGGGGTTGAGAGTGAGCACCCAATGATAGGCCGGGATTTGGCGAAGTTTCCCGATACCCCTGGGCGCGCGATAATGCAGTTCCATGATTACTACGCCTGGATGGATAGCCGTTTCAAGGTCACCGTCTTACGGCCCGAACAGACTCCATTGGCCGGTGTTTATTCCAGGGAAGCCGGACGCACCCGTTACCTTGAGAGTGCACCGGAGGAAGATGCTGTCAGAAAAGCACTGGCCCACGCCCTCCTGCCCCTAAAACTGTACCAAGACCGGGCCTACGGGCTACCTGATTAACGTGGACAGGGGCCAAGTCCTGGCGCGGGCTTCCATGAAGCCCGCGCAGGTCAGCCAGCGTCATGAACGTGGATCAGGAACTCGGTACCGGCGTTGTCTGACTGAGCCACTTCCAGATCCCATCCCAGCCGTTCATAGACCAGCCGGAC
>CAZFPG010000443.1:0-3160 GCA_964521055.1 uncultured Marinobacter sp. | reverse complement strand
GACGGCGATTCGTCTGCCTGACATTGGGTGAAATATGTGTAATCCTCAACACCGGCCAGGGTGCTATCGCCGGCGACGGGTTTGCTGGCTGCTTTATCTTCCCATATTGAAGAAATAGGACGCCCCGTCAGACGAATCACTTCAAGTGCCCGGACCAGTCGTTGCCGGTTGTTCTGGTGAATCAGCCTGGCAGCCACCGGGTCCCGCTCCTCCAGTTCACGATGCAGGGCCTCCCATCCCATTTCAAGAGCCTCTTGCTCAAGCGCCCTCCGAATGCCGGGATCAGCAGACGGCAGATCAGACATGCCGTGAAGCAAGGCCTTGAAGTACATCATGGTGCCGCCCACCAGTAACGGGATCCGTCCGGCTGAGGTGATCTCGGCCATTTCATGCAGGGCGTCGCGGCGGAAATCCGCAGCAGAATAGGTGTCTGCGGGATCACAGATATCAATTAACCGATGAGGTGCCTGGGCGAGTTCCTCCGGAGAAGGTTTAGCGGTACCGATGTCCATGCCCCGGTAAATCATCGCTGAGTCAACGCTGACGATATCGCAGGGCAAGCGGCGACAAAGCTCGATGGCCAGGTTGGTCTTGCCGGAAGCAGTGGGGCCCATCAGGACTATCGCGGGGGGCCTGGCGCCTTCAAAAGAGGTTTCCGTCATGAAAACGTTAACGACCCCGCAGGAACAGCTTGTCCAGCTCGGACAGGGTAACGACCGTCCAGGTTGGGCGGCCATGGTTACACTGGCCGCTTCGTTCCGTGGCCTCCATGTCCCGCAGCAGGGTATTCATTTCGGGAATGGTCAACTGTCGGTTTGCCCTTACCGATCCATGGCAGGCCATGGTGCCAAGGAGCTCGTGAGTCACGGCCTCGACGCGGTCACTCTCGCCATTTTCAATCAGGTCCGACAACACGTCTCTCACCAGCTGCTCGGTGTCGGCGCCTCGCAAGAGCGCCGGAACCTGGCGTACAGCCAGGGTTTCGGGACCAATCCGCTCAACCCCGAGCCCCAGTTGCAGCAGCTCCTCACCATGGGTTTCCGCCAGGGCTGCCTCCTTCTGGCTCACCGCCAGGGATACCGGCACCAGGAGAGGCTGGCTCTTCAGATCCTGCGCCTCCAGCGCCCGCTTCATGCGCTCATAGGTGATGCGCTCATGGGCGGCGTGCATATCAACCACAATCATGCCCTGCCGGCTCTGGGCAAGGATATAAATGCCATGTAGCTGGGCAATGGCATAGCCCAGCGGTGGTTCATCGGCGCTGTCCCGGGGCGGCGTCGGTGAGGCTACGGCCATCTCGCCGGTTTCAGCCATGGCAGGCTGGCCCCCGACACCACCGCCCTGGTTCAGGGACTGGTAGAACGCCATCTGGTCGCGGGCCTGCCATTCGTGCTGCGGGGGCCGTTGGCCGGAGGAAAACCCGCCTGGATGCTGGCCGGGTGATCCTGCAAACGGATCAGGCGCCCGCTGGGGGTTTACGTCGACCATGGCAACCTGGGTGCCATACCCACCTTCCCCCCCACTGGGTTCCCGCCCATGGGACTGGGCGACAGCGCCCCTCAGATGGTCGTCCGGCCGCACATCCGCCAATGCCTTGTGGAGGGTGCGGAAGATGAAATCATGCACCAGGCGCCCGTCGCGAAAACGCACCTCGTGCTTGGTGGGGTGAACATTCACATCAACGTTGGCAGGGTCCACTTCCAGATACAGCACAAATGCCGGGTGGCGGTTATTATAGAGCACATCCCGGTAGGCCTGACGCACAGCGTGAGCTACCAGGCGATCCCGGATGACACGCCCATTCACGAAAAAATACTGCAGGTCTGCCTGGCTGCGGGAAAACGTGGGCAACGCTACCCAGCCCCATAGCTTCAGCCCCGTGGCCTCGGCGTCAATCACCACGGCATTGTCGATGAACTGCTGACCGCACAGGGAACCAACCCGCCGCTCTTGGTCCAGGGGATTTTCCGCCGGACGCAGGCTCTGGACCACCCGCTGGTTGTGGCGAAGCGTGAATCCGGTATCGAAACGGCTCAGGGCCTGCCGGCGGACGCACTCATCCACATGATTGAATTCGGTTTTTTCAGTGCGGAGAAACTTCCGGCGGGCCGGCGTGTTAAAAAACAGATCCCGCACTTCCACTGTCGTACCCACGGGATGAGCCGCCGGCGAGATGCTGGCATCCATGTCCCGCCCTTCCACTTCTACCCTGGAAGCAGCTTCCTGGCTTTCGGTACGGGACGTCAGGGCCAGGCGGGAGACCGAACTGATACTTGCCAGAGCCTCGCCACGAAACCCGAGCGACGCCACCGCCTCAAGGTCATCCAGGTTCTCGATCTTGCTGGTGGCGTGCCGGCTGAGCGCCAACGGGAGGTCTGCTTCGTCGATACCACTGCCATCGTCACGAACCCGGATGAGTTTCACGCCACCCTGCTCGATCTCGATATCAACCCGGCGGGCGCCTGCGTCGAGTGCGTTTTCTACCAGTTCCTTGACGACCGAAGCCGGACGCTCAACCACCTCGCCGGCAGCTATCTGGTTGGCCAGGCGTGGAGTCAGTAATCGAATGGAGGGCATGCTACCGGGACACCTCGTTTCAGGATGCGGGAATACGAATGGTTTGCCCTACCATAACACGGTCATCATTGAGGTCGTTATACTGCATCAGTTCGCTGACGCTTGTCTGGTTCTCGCGAGCGACACCGGAGAGCGTGTCGCCCCTGCGGATACGGTACTGGCTGACACTGCCTCCACCCTGCCGGTTCTGTTTCTGCCACGCCAGCAGTGTTCCCGGGGGCGGGCTTTTCTGGAAGTAGTCATCAATACCTTCAAAAACCGCCCTGGAGAGTTTCTCACGATACCAGGCGCTAGACAGGTTCTGCTCTTCCTTGGGGTTGGATATGAAACCGGCCTCCACCAGGAGGGAGGGAATGTCCGGGGATTTCAGCACTGCAAACGCAGCCTGTTCCACGCCCTTCTTGTGAAGCTTGGCCACCTCGCCAAGCCTGCCAAGGATGGAGTCCCCGACACCCAGACTGGAATTGATGCTGGCGGTCATGGACAGATCCAGGAGAACACCCGCCAGCATCTCGTCACGACCATCCAGCGAGACGCCACCGGCACCACCGATCAGGTCTGACCTGTTTTCGCTTTTTGCCAG
>CAZFPG010000442.1:0-3172 GCA_964521055.1 uncultured Marinobacter sp. | reverse complement strand
ACAGTGGCAATGCACTCAAGGTGGGTGCCACTGGCCGACCTTAACAACTTCAGGGAGAAATCCGACGTCAGCACAATCTGCCCCTGCTTCGCCACGGATGCTCCCGCAGCGCCAGCGGTATGGTCGGCCACGGTAGCCTGAACTCCGAAGTGAACAAAACCGTCCTGCTGCAGGTGCCTGTTCGCCAGCACCAGCCTGGAGCGACATTCCCCCGATTCGATAGCAACCAGCTCCAGCCCCATATCGGCAATGAATGGCGCTGACGAAAAAATCCGTTCCACTTCGTTTTTGTTAAAGCTGTTCACGGCACCTCCTGGTTCTGTTTACTGGGTCTCATAGCCGACCGGCGTTCTTGCCTGTTCGAACCAGACTGGATAGACAGTATTGTTGATGTGACCGAGGGCGTCGGTGCCGCTGAATCGTGGTTCGACTTCGTAGTAGAACATTCGAGGTACCCCAGAAAAAGTTTCGCCTCAAATCTTACCGAAGATTCTCGCCACGCGGGTGGTCGATATCATTCGCCTCCTCGCAGTGGAAATCTTTCGACTACATGGTAGACAGAACCGCTCTCTCCCAGGAGGCTTTCGAACAACGTGATCCTGTGCACCAAAAAGGAACCGGCCAAGCTCCTTTCACCGTCTTTGAGCAGGTGGGCAACCGATCCTGCGTTGTTCCTGAATCGGGCCAATGTGATATGCGGTCGAAAAGTGCGCTTCTCCCGGGTGAAGCCGGACAGTATCAGCCGTTCATTCAGTGCGTCTTGTAACTCGGCCAATTGCTCCACCGGCTGCACCCCGGCCCAGAGATTTCTGGGGCGATCAGGATGACCAAAGCATCCAAGCCCTGTAACCGCCAGATCAAACGGTTTCACCGGCAGGCTCCGGGCCGCAGTGCGAACATCCGGAAGCAATTGCTCTTCTACACTGCCCAGAAATGCCAGGGTCAGATGCAACTGATCCGCCCGCTGCCAGCGCGCCCCGGCGACCGGCTGCCGGACGGCCAGCAACCGTTGTTTGACAGGGTCCGGAAGTTCCAGCCCCAAGAACAGGCGGAGCTTTGCTGCCTTATCCAACTCGCACCCCGAACCATTCCGGAAACCTGCGCAGGCAATACAGCGCCATCATGTCGTATACGCCGTGCCAGACCATGACCAGTACCAGGCTGTCAGTCAGCATATAAGCTGTGCCCAGCACCAGCCCCAACCCGGTCGCCACTATGAAATAGGTGAACGAGAGGTAATGCACCAACCCGAACAGCACCGACGCAGCCACAATCGCAACCACTTCGGGCACATGCTGTGCCAGCCCGCCCTGGATTGCGCCCCGGAACAGCAGCTCTTCACCCACGCCGGCAAGTGCCGAAAGGGTAACCAGCACAAGCCAGGAGTAATCACAGGCAAACCGATGCAACTGCTCCAGATGAGACTCCAGTGACTCACGAAACAGCCCCGGTAACCGGGTGAGCATCATGATCACGGCGTAGGTTGCCACACTGCCCGCCAAGCCCCAGAAAATGGCAACGCCATAACTCATGCCGTCGATCTGAACCGGAATTCCGAACAGAACGATGGCCAGCAGGCCAACCACCCCGATGCCACCCTGGAACATCAACGCGGTGCGAGGCGCAATCTGCGGGCGTTTCCCACCACTTGCCACTCAGTTGCCCCGTTTGCCGGGAGGCATCACGACCCATTCGGGGTCTTCAAACTCCCCGATAGGCGTAATCTCGCAAAAGGGTGCCGCGCTGCGGATAATGCGCGCAACCTCCGGGTTATGCCGGCCTTCCATCGCGTCCCGGTCTGCCTTGCTGTCCCAACTGGCAATGGCGATCAGCACATTCGGATCGTCAATTTTCCGGTGCAGCTCCGTTCCTCTCGCGCCCGGCGCCTGCTGGATAATTTCACTGGCACGAACCCAGGCGTCAGCGTATTCCTCGGCGGTATGTCCTTCCCGGATGCGAACTTCAAAGATGTATTTCATCCATTATTCCTTTGTCGAATCACATCATTGCGTATCAGATAACGGCCATCGAAACTCATGGGCATGCCCCTGGCCTCCCACATCAGTTCGTCATGCTCCGAAACCCTGCCTTCCACCGCATGCATATGGAGGTGGGGTTCGCTGGTATTTCCCGAGTTACCCACTCGCCCTACCAGATCCCCTGACTTTACCCTGTCGCCCGGCTGCAATGACACCGAACCGTCCCGAAGGTGAGCCAGCACCACAGTCACGTTGCGACAATGGATGGCAACGAAGTTACCGGCAGGATTGTCGCGGTCGCTCTCGGGCGGTGTCTGATCGGGGAACCCGCTTGCAATATTTGTTACCTCTCCGGAACAGGGTGCTGTTACCGCAGAATTCCATATTGCGTAGTCCTCCAGCGCTCCGGGAACTATTTTCCGGGTTCTCAGCCCAAACCGGCCAGTACGTACCACGTCAATGGCGTGGTGTTGGGCGTCAATACCATGGTGGTGATTCATTACCGGGGAATTGCCTCCCTGCCCGACATGGTATTGGCCCTGAGCCAGGGGCCAGTGCAACCCGACGGGCTCGGCACCCGCCTTCCGCGCCCCCAGCACAGACCAGGCAGGCACAGAGATAGCGGACAATACTGCCAGGTTGAAACCCATAGACAGCACCGCCACGGGCCGCCAGGCCGGGCCAGTTGGCAATTCTGGCATTCGTCGGACGAGAAACCGGATGGCGCTTGCCAGCAGGCCGGCCCAGAACAGCCACGGCCAGAAGCCACCGAGCCATATCCAGGCTCCCGCCTGTTGAATAAGGAAAATATAGACTGCAGCCAGCACCAGATAGCTCAGCCAGTGAATCCTTGAAGGTGTGCTCCCGAAACCAACGGCGATGATGAACACCAGGGGAACGAAGAGGTGCGACAGTATGATCAGGATAAGTGTCATATCTTGGCGTTTATCTGAAACAGGGGAATTTCCCTGATTATGGACCACATCGGTTATTGCCTATAAAAATAAACTTGGCAATCAAGGGTGCAAAAGGGTAGAGTGCGTTTCGTAGGAAAGATTTAGCACAGCATTTCACGAATAAGACGCATCTCTGTTGTTTTTGGTAGTTTTCCGTCCTGTTTTTGATTCCGCGCGTTTTTTGTTTCCGCACAACGCTGATCAGTCATCATTTCAGATGGTCTGACGGCACATTAA
>CAZFPG010000441.1:0-3173 GCA_964521055.1 uncultured Marinobacter sp. | reverse complement strand
TAACGGAAATCACAACAGTGGCTTTCGCCGCGAGCCGGCCACTTTCCAACTCTTCGCCGATGCCCATATCCATCAGCAGGTGTTTGATACCCGCAACGAGGTGGTACAGCAAGGCAGACAGAATGCCCCAGGTAATCAGCTTCGCGAAGAAGCTGTCCAGCAATCCACTAACGCGGCTGAAGCCCTCTTCCCCGGAAAGGGAAAGCTGGAGTCCGTAAAGCATGAAAGCGACACCCACAAAAATGATGATGCCACTGATGCGATGCAGTATGGACGTAATGGCTGGCAGCGGAAAATGGAACTTGCCGAGATCGAGATTTACTGGTCGTTTGCTATTCACAGCGCTCTCACACTCTCTCTTGGTTCCGCGGGGCCGGAAAAACCGGATGCGGATGGTTGGTATGTAAGGATCATCGTGCTGAACGAGTCCGGCACACGATTGGCTAAGGAGGGAGAAAAACCGGCATGCGCTCTTCTGGTATCTGACGCTGCGGCCTGGTATATCCCCGATTCCGGGATACGGATTATAAGGAGTACCCCTATCAATTACAAACGGGCAACCTTGCCAAACCCTGTAAAATCAGGCTCTGGGACTCGCTATAAAGATGATTGACAAATTCAATCCGGACTCCCGGAGGGGTCATATTCCGGGTTTCCCTGATTTACAGAAAGTGTCAAATAATGGGTTTTATTGGCTCCTCCATTGACAAAAAAAGCCAACGCCCTATATTTTGCCGCCAGTTTTGCGATAATACGCGCCTTCTAGCGCATCCAAATGCTGATAAATAGGAGAGCACCATGACCGACAGGAAAGCCACGCTTTCGGTGGGCGACAAGTCCATCGAGCTACCGGTTTACTCGGGCACCGTCGGCCCTGACGTCATTGACGTGAGAAGCCTGGTCCAGGAAGGCGTCTTCACCTACGACCCCGGATTTGTATCCACCGCGGCCTGCGAATCCCAGATCACTTATATTGATGGCGCAAAAGGCGTTCTCCTGCATCGGGGCTACCCGATTGAGGAACTGGCGGAAAACTCCGATTACCTTGAGGTTTGCTACCTTCTCCTGAAGGGCGAGCTACCCACCCCCGAAGAGAACAGGAAGTTCCACGGAACCATCAAAAGCCACACCATGCTGCACGACCAGATGCGCAATTTCTTCCAGGGCTTCCGCCGGGATGCGCATCCAATGGCCATTATGTGCGGTGTTGTCGGGGCGCTGTCCGCCTTCTATCACGACCAGATGGATGTCACCGACGAGCATCAGCGGGAGATTACCGCTCACCGGCTGGTGGCCAAAATGCCGACCATTGCTGCCTGGTGTTACAAGTACAGTATCGGCCAGCCCTTCATGTACCCGCGCAATGACCTCTCCTACGCCGAGAATTTTCTGCAGATGATGTTTGGTGTTCCTTGCGAGGAATACAAACCAAATCCGATCCTGGCAAAGGCCATGGACAAGATTTTCATCCTGCATGCGGACCATGAGCAGAACGCGTCGACATCGACGGTCCGCCTGGCCGGCTCTACCGGTGCCAATCCCTACGCGTGCATTGCCTCTGGTATCGCAGCGCTCTGGGGTCCGGCTCACGGCGGGGCCAACGAAGCAGTCCTCGACATGCTTGCGGAAATCGGCGACGAGGCCAACATCGAGAAATTCATTGCCAAGGCCAAGGACAAGGACGACCCGTTCCGCCTGATGGGCTTCGGCCACAGGGTTTACAAGAACTTCGACCCGCGCGCCAAGGTCATGGCGGAGACTGCCCACGAAGTACTGACCGAGCTTGGCCTCGAGAACGACCCGCTGCTGAAAATCGCCCAGCGCCTGGAAAAAATCGCCCTGGAAGACGAATATTTCGTCGAGCGCAAACTTTATCCGAACGTGGATTTCTACTCCGGCCTGATTCTCAAGGCTATCGGAATCCCGACCTCCATGTTCACCGTAATCTTTGCCCTCTCCCGCACCATCGGCTGGTTCTCTCACTGGAACGAAATGGTCAGCGGCGATTATCGCATTGGTCGCCCGCGTCAGCTCTACACTGGCCAACAAGCCCGGAAGTACCCGGAAAAGTAACCTCAACCAGGTTGCCAGACGGGTTAAAAGACAAGGCCGCTGCATAGCGGCCTTTTTTGTACCTGCTCATTCTGTAATGATTACAGCTGTTTTCCCCAACGATAACCCAAGTCCGGAGACAGACTGTATGAGCGTAACCGCAGCATTTATTGGCCTGGGCATCATGGGCTACCCCATGGCCGGCCATCTGGCAAACGCAGGAATCGACGTAAGGGTCTGGAATCGCAGTAAAGCCAAATCGGCGGCCTGGGCCGAAAAATACCCCGGCAAAGCCTGTGGCTCCATCGCCAATACGGTCATGGAAGCTGACTTTGTCTTTACCTGCGTAGGTGCTGATCGCGATCTTGTCGAGGTGTTCGAAGGGCCCGATGGCATTATTGCGAATGCCAGGCCAGGCGCCATTCTGGTGGACCACACCACGGCCTCGGCGGGCATCGCCGAACAACTCGCCCAGCTTGCCAGGGCTCGCAACCTGGAATTTATAGATGCACCGGTTTCCGGCGGCCAGCAAGGGGCTGAAAACGGCAAGCTCACCATTATGTGCGGTGGCGAAGACGATCCGTTTTCGCAAGCGAAACCCTTGATGGAACACTACTCCAAAGCCCTGAACCTTATGGGCCCGGTTGGCAGTGGCCAGAAAACCAAGATGGTGAACCAGATTGCCATAGCCGGCCTTGTCCAGGGACTGTCCGAAGCGCTCCACTTTGCCGAGCAGGCAGAGCTGGATGTCCGCAAGGTTGTAGACGTGATATCCAAGGGTGCAGCCCAGTCATGGCAGATGGAAAACCGCTCGGGCACCATGATAGACGGGGAGTTCGAACATGGCTTTGCCGTGGACTGGATGCGTAAGGATCTGGCGATTTGTCTGGAGGAGGCGCGGAAAAACGGCGCCAGGATTCCGGTTGCGGCACTGGTGGATCAGTTCTATGGGGATGTTCAGCAGATGGGTGGGAGTCGCTGGGATACGTCTTCGCTGATTCAGCGGTTGAGGAAGAAGGGGTAGGTAGCCCCCCCCCCCCCCCAGCCCCCCACCCCCGCGGGGCGAGGGGCTCAACACAGATACCCGCCTACCCAGACCAAATAGCTCCCCTCTCCCCGCG
>CAZFPG010000440.1:0-3201 GCA_964521055.1 uncultured Marinobacter sp. | reverse complement strand
CGGTCTGGCGAAAGGCCGGTGACCTGTTTGGATTCCGTCATAGTGATTACAACTCCAGCACAAGATTTCTGCCACCAAGAAAAAGCACCCAAACCGTTACCGCAGCCCAGTGAATGATCACCGGAACCCAGATAGACCGGGAAAGCACATAAGCATAGCCACAGGTGACACCCATAGCGCCTACGATAACCAGAAACCACGGATTCAGGAACAGAGAAATGGCCGTGGAGTTGAACGCTAGCGCATTGAGCGGATGCCACACAACGAATACCAGCGTGCTGATTGCCACACTCCAGGCAGCCTTTACGGCTCCCGACGCCATTATGTTTCGCGGTATCAGTACGCCCCTGAAGAAGGCTTCTTCGAGCAGCGACGGGAACACAAACAACAGGATGGGTAGCATGGGAGTGATGGGCGAATCCAGCCACCCAAATTGAAATAAACCGGCGCCGAAACCGACAGACACCGCTATGATTGCGAATACTGGCACCAGGGCCCAGGCCTTCAGCGGGGCCTGAAAAGGGGAGGTCAGAAAGCTCTGGCCCAGGTTGTTACTGAGGTACTTACCAGGGTTTGCTGAGATCATAGGGTTGAGGATTCACAGAATCGTTTGAATAAATCTATCCCGGTATTTTAGTAGTGCTGGCAAGATCGAACCACAGTTGCATTGGCATAGTGTTTCTCCCGCCTCTAGGCAGCAGGGTTTGTCGCTACCATGGAGGAGCGGTTCGAGATCTCATCCAGCCAATTCGCCAATTCAGGGTGTTCGTTTCTCCATCCAAGATTCTGGAGTCGGAAATCGAGATAAGCCAAGCCACATGCTAGGCTGATGTCCCCCAAATCGAATCTTCCTGCCGGTGGTGTCTTTACCACAGTTAGCGTCCTTCGGATTGCCCGATGCTGACGATCAATCCAGTCTTTCCATTGCCGTTCCGCAGGTCGACGGAACTCGATCACAGAGATGAAGGCTGCGTCGATCAGGCCCTGATAGAACCCCGAGCGAGACATTTCATCGAGGCGCTCGCTACGATTCGTGGCGGCTTCTCCGGCCTCGGAAAATAGGAAGTCGCAGATCAACAGACTCTCAGTCATGAGGATTCCGCTATCGGTAATAAGCGCCGGGATCTTCCCCACAGGAGAGGCAGCATGTAACTGAGCGGGGTCCCTCCAGGGGTCGACCTCCTCTATCTCCATGCTGTCGATCAACCCTGACTCATGGGCCGTGACTAGAACTTTGCGTACGTAGGGTGAGGGTCGATTACAGTAAAGTTTCATGGCAAACCTCATTGTATGTCAGTGGGAGGCTAGTTCTCGGATCGGACAGGGTTGTTCAGACCCTGTCGGCTTATGCTCGAGCGGCTGCTGCCATAAGGGGTTAGGGAGAGCAACAGTGCGATACTTAGGGCAACCGAACCAGAGGCGAAGAGCACGTAGTAATTTCCATCAGTCATCTCGAACACATAAGAGAACAGATAACCTGCGGATGCTTGGCCAATAGCGAACACGATAGTCGCAAAGGCCCAGGCAGTCTTTCGGTCGCCCGGGTCGGCTATAATTTCCTGTGTGCGGCCAAGCGCAAGGGGGACCGTTCCGGATACTGCGCCGCCAATGAAGAGGCTGGAGACAACCAGAGCTGCTGTTGCGGTGTTGAAAACTGGCAAGGCGACGCAGACCACCTGGCACACAAGGGCATAGCGAAGGGTTTTGGCGAAGCCGATACGATCCGCAAACCGGCCGGCGATCACAGGCCCCATAAGGGCGCCGAGACCCATAAGGATCCAGTACCACCCGCCAAGCTCGAGCCCCTGAGCAAGTCCCCGCGCAATGAAATCAACCAGGAATACCATGTGCGGTACCAAGCCAACGGCCACTAGGCCGTACACGACGTACACGGTAGTCAGTTGCGGGTTAGTAAAGAACACCAGGCGGGAGGCTTTCTTTCGGTCCGTGGCAGTTGAGAGTTGAGGTGGGTTCTCCCGTGGCCACCAACTCCATGCCAGGACCGTAGCGGTCAACGAGACCACACCAAGCGCGGACCAGGTCAATGCCGGTCCAAAGGGCACTAGCGCGGGGACCATTGTTCCGGACAACACGATTCCCGAGCCCACACCCGTGAATACGAGTCCTGCCGCCAGACCTCGTCTGGACTCGGGCACAAACGGAAGGATGGTCGGGGCAGCCATCACCATCAGGGCGCCGCCGGTCAGACCTGACACGAAGCGCCATAAGAAGAACCAGGCGAAAGAGAGAGGGGTAGCGCTAGTAAAGAAGGCCAGTGTTGCGGCCAGCATCATGAAACGCAGTGCTGTCTTTGCCTGCCACCGTTTGGCCAGCTGTTGACCCACCAAGGCGCCCGCGAGGTATCCGGCCAGGTTGGCAGCGCCAAGATATCCCGTTTGGGCTGCGGAGAACCAGCCTTCGGCAATTAGGACGGGAATGAGTGGCGAATAGGCAAATCTGGAAAGCCCAATGCCAACGAAGATCGCGAGAATCGCCGCCGTGGTGAGTTTTAACCAGTGGTGAGTTTGAACGTCTTGCATTTTCTGCCACCTAACGGATCCAGTATTTCCCTAGAATAGAAGGCAGAAAACTTCAGCTGAAACGGTTTGTTCTGATAGAAAAGATCACTCAGAGTGATATCACTTGGCAAAGCAGGATGAGGGTGGGGCGGCTGACACCCATTTCATCCGTGAGATGTCTAGGAATGCCTTCAGCGCGCTGGAAACATAGACCTCTTTGCGGCGAATGAAAGTTGTTTCGACAAAGGCATCCTTTGGATCAATTCGGTGGACGGATATACGCTGGTCACTCCAAACGGAGCCCACGAGACTCCTCGGCAAAAGCGTGAGGCCAAGGCCTGCGCTTACGCAATTGAAGATTGACTCCAAGGTCCCGAATTCCAGCTGCCTAAGTCCCACGATTCCACGGGTTGCTAAAATGCCTTCAAGACGCTGCCGGTATGAGCAGCCCGTGCGGAGAACGATGATTTTGAGATCGCTCCGCGCGAACAAACTCTCGAGACTCTTTATGTGGGGCGCCGTCAGGACTACCAGTTCCTCTCTGAAAACTGCTTCCTCATGCAGTTCAGGGTGCTCAACCGGCCCGCAGACAAAGGCGCCCTCAAGTTTGTGCTCGAGGACCTGCTCAACTAGTTCGCTAGAAGTCCCAGTCCGCAACACGAGGTCAACATCCGGGTACTGC
>CAZFPG010000439.1:0-3205 GCA_964521055.1 uncultured Marinobacter sp. | reverse complement strand
CCTCCAGGCCATCCGCACCAGCGCGGTAAAAGACGGGGATGACTATATCCTCAATGGCTCCAAAACCTTCATCACCAACGGCCAACACGCCGACATGGTCATCGTCGCCGCCAAAACCGACCCCAAGGCGGGCGCTCGTGGCATCAGCCTGTTCCTGGTAGACACCTCACTACCCGGCTACAGCAAAGGCCGCAACCTCGACAAAATCGGCCAACACTCCGGCGACACCTCGGAACTCTTCTTCTCCGACATGCGCATCCCGGCCTCCGCACTGCTGGGCGAAGAAGGCCAGGGCTTCATGTACCTGATGCACGAACTCCCCCGCGAACGCCTGGTCATCGGCGCCCTCGGTGTCGCCGCCGCCCGAGGTGCCCTGGACCTGACCATCGCCTATTCCCAGGAACGGGAACTGTTCGGCCAGAAACTGGCCCAACTGCAAAACACCCGCTTCGAAATCGCCCGCATGGAAACCGACTGCAGGGTCAACCGCGCCTTCGTCGACGAATGCATCGCGCTGTACGAAAAAGGCGAACTCGACGCCCCCACAGCCTCCATGGCCAAGTACAGCGCCACGGAAATGCAGTGCCGGGTGGCTGACGGCTGCCTGCAGTTGTTCGGCGGTTACGGTTACACCAGCGAGTACCCGATTTCGCGAGCGTTTATCGACGCGAGGGTACAAAGAATTTATGGCGGTACGTCTGAGGTAATGAAAGAAATTATCGCCAGGTCAGTTTTAGGAAAAGCGTGAACACAGTCCTGAATCAGGCCAGGAGATAACTCACAAGCCGGAAGCTGGGTGGTGCCCCTCCCCTCCGGGACCGTAAAAAACAGGGATGTTTTTTACGAGCCTACATGGACGTATTAACGGCGTGTCCCGGAGGGGAGGGGCGCCACCCGGCCAACTCCCGAACCACTAGGCTACAACGAGCAAAGAGGACACGAACAATGTCAGCAACAGACGTAGTAATAGCAGGCTCCGCAAGAACCCCAATGGGCGGAATGATGGGCGACCTCAGCACCGTGCGTTCCCCGGACCTGGGCGCCACCTCCATCAAGGCAGCCATCGAAAGAAGCGGTCTACAACCCGCCGACATCCAGGAAGTCATCATGGGCTGCGTACTGCCCGGTGGCCTCGGCCAGGCACCGGCGAGACAGGCCTCCCGCGCCTCCGGCATTCCTGATTCCACCGGCTGCACCACCATCAACAAAATGTGCGGCTCCGGCATGCAAGCCGTCATCATGGCCCACGACCAGATCAAAGCCGGCACCAACAACATCATGATTGCCGGCGGCATGGAAAACATGAGCCAGGCACCGTACCTGCTGCCCAAAGCCCGCGGCGGCTTCCGCATGGGCCACGGCCAGGTCATGGACTCCATGTTCCTCGATGGCCTTGAAGACGCCTACGAAGGCAGCCTCATGGGCGTATTCGCCCAGCGCACAGCGGACAAATACGATATCAGCCGCGAAGCCATGGACAACTTCGCCATCGCCTCCCTTGAGCGCTCACTGGCGGCCATCAAGAACGGCGGCTTCGCCGACGAAATCACCCCCGTGACCGTCTCCGGCCGAGGTGGTGATACCGTGGTGGACACCGACGAACAGCCCGGCAAAGCCCGCCCGGAAAAAATTCCCCAACTGAAACCGGCCTTCGCCAAAGACGGCTCAGTGACAGCGGCCAACTCCAGCTCCATCAGCGACGGCGCCTCCGCCATGGTCCTGGCCAGCCGTGAGGAAGCCGAAAAACGCGGCCTCACACCCCAGGCCCGCATTGTGGCCCACGCCACCCATGCCCGCCTACCGGCCGAGTTCACCCTCGCGCCCATCGGTGCCATCGAAAAGGTACTGAAAAAGGCTGGTTGGAGCCGCGACGACGTGGACCTGTTCGAAATCAACGAAGCCTTCGCCGTGGTCACCCTGGCGGCCATCAACGAGCTTGGCCTGGATGCCGACAAGGTCAACGTCCATGGCGGCGCCTGTGCCCTGGGCCACCCCATCGGTTCTTCAGGCTCGCGCATCATGATCACCCTGATCAACGCCCTGAAACAGCGTGGCCTCAAGCGTGGCGTAGCGTCACTGTGTATCGGTGGTGGTGAAGGAACAGCCGTAGCCATCGAACTGCTGTGAAAGCAGGGAGGAATACTACTGGTCCTGCTTGCGGTAGGCCAGTGGGCTGAGCCCGGTCCAGTGCTTGAAGGCACGGGAAAAGGCACCGGGCTCGGCGAACCCCAACTGGGATGAAATCTCCGATACCGTCAGGTTCTGCCGGGTGAGCATGATCACCGCCTGGTCCCGCCGCAGGTTGTCCTTGATCTTCTGGTAGGAACTGCCCTCCGCCTTCAGCTTCCGCGACAGGGTATGGGCCGTCATGTGCAATTGTTCGGCCACCTGCTCCTGGGTGGGTAACCGCTCGTCTTCCACATTCTCCAGCATCTGCCGCACCCGTGTGGTGAGGCTGTCGTCCTCGTCGGTCCAGATCAGCATCTTGCGGGGCGACTGCGCGATGAACTCGTCCAGTTCCGCCGGCGTGCGGGTCACCGGCATGTCCAGGTAGTTGCGGCTGAAGAACAGGCTGTTGCGGTCGCGATTAAAGAAGCACTGGCAGGGAAACACAAAGCGGTATTCATCAAAGTGGTGTGGCAGCCCGTGCTGGAAGGTGGCGTGGCTGAGCACGATCTTGCGGCCAATCAGCCAGCCCACCAGGCGATGCCACACCATCAGCAGCCACTCCACCAGGAAGTTGTCCGGGTCCAGCTCCGGGTGGCGGTGGGTGATGCTCAGCTCCACCTCTTCGCCGCTGGTGTCCAGCTCGATCACGACGTCGTCCGAGAACAGCCGGTAACAGCGAATGCTCTGGTGGATCACCTCCTCGAGATTGTCGCTGTGCACCACCAGCGATCCCATCAGGTGGAAGTGCCCGACGCGGCAGGGTTGCGTGGTGCGGCCCATGAATTCGTCATCCAGTTTGCCCCAGACCAGGCGGAACAGACGTATAAACTGCTCGGTCGGTACCCTCGCCCGTGGTGAGCTAATGAATTCCGGGTCAATGCCGTTATTACGTAGTAGTTCATCGGAATAGCCGCCGGCCTTCTCCAGGCCGTAAAGGACGGACCTGGCGTAGTGGGAAGAGAAGGTCAGGTTCTTCATCGGGCGTTCATCTCGGGTAGGGCGGCCGGCTGCAAAATCTTACAATTTCAGGTGGGCC
>CAZFPG010000438.1:0-3208 GCA_964521055.1 uncultured Marinobacter sp. | reverse complement strand
GGCCACATGCTCCATGAAGACCACCTGGGCAATCATGGCAACCTGAGAAACGGCGGCGTGCAATGGATGACCGCCGGGCGTGGCATCGTGCACTCGGAAATGCCCCAGCAGGAGTCCGGGCAGATGCGCGGCTTCCAGCTCTGGCTCAACCTGCCCGCAGCGGAAAAAATGAAGCCCGCCGGCTACCGTGACATCCAGCCGGAAGACATTCCCGCCATCACCGTGGACGGCGGCATGGTGAAACTGATTGCCGGCACGGTCACCGTTGAAGGCCAGGAACATCACGGCGCCGTCACCGGAGGCAGCACTCGCCCACTCTACGCGGACATTCACCTGCAGCCAGGAAAGGAAACACTGTTACCGGTCAGCGATGAGCTGGACGGCATGCTTTACCTTTATGACGGCGAAGCGTCACTGGTATCGGACCAGGGCACCCAGGCCCTGCAGGTCTCTGCTGCAAGCATTCTCTCTACGGGGGACAGCATCCGCGTGGGTGCCGGCGAGAATGGCGCACGGCTGCTGCTGATCGCCGGCAAGCCGATTCGCGAACCTGTGGTGCAGTATGGCCCGTTCGTGATGAACAGCCGTGAGGAGATCGAGCAGACCCTGCGAGACTACCGCGACGGTCGCCTGACGGCCTAGGCGAAGGGTTTGCGGGCGATCAGTTCCGACATCAGGGGCCGCATGATCAGATCCATGGCCAGGGACAGCTTGGTCCCGGGAATGACCAGAGTGTCATGACGGGACAGGCTGCTGCCGGCGATCACCTGCAACAGATAGGGAAACTCCACATCCGAGGGATCACGGAAATGGATAACGATGAGACTCTCATCTTCAGTCGGCACATCCCGGACAACAAAGGGGTTGGACGTATCCACCAGTGGAATGCGCTGGAAGTTCACATGGGTATGGGTGAATTGCGGGACAATATCATGCACGTAGTCTTCCATGCGGTTGATGATGGTCTGGACCACCGCATCCTGTGAATAGCCACGGTTGTTGGTGTCACGGTGGATTTTCTGGATCCACTCGAGATTGACGATAGGAACCACACCCACCAGCAGGTCCACGTACTGGGCGATGTTATAGGCCTCGCTCACCACGCCACCGTGCAGCCCTTCATAGAACAGCAGGTCGGTATCCGGTGCCAGTGGCCCCCAGGGGGTGAAGGTGCCGGGTTTATAGCCGGCTTCGATCAGGCGTTTGTCTTCATCATGAACATACTGGCGGAATTGGCCGTTGCCGGTGTGGCCATAGTCGTAAAACAGCGCCTCCAGTTTGTCGATATGGTTTGCCGCCAGAGCAAAATGGTTGCGTTCACCAAACTGACCCTTGGCGGCAAGGCGGGCCATCTGTTCGCGGTTGTAGCGGTGGAAGCTGTCGCCACTGACCATGGCGGCATTGAGGCCCTCTCCGGCAAAAAGACGGCTGAATATTTTGCCGGTCGTGGTGGTACCGGCACCGGACGAACCGGTAACCGCAATGATCGGGTGGCGTTTTGACATAACAGGTTGTCCGGAAAGTCAGTCCAGGCTGGCGAGCAGCCGCGGCTTTTCGATGATGAAACCCTGGGCATAATCCACACCCAGACTGGTCAGCATATCGAGAACCCCGCGGGTTTCAACCTGTGACGCAATCACTTCCCGTTTCATGTAGTGGGCCATGTCCACCATGGACTTCACCATTGCCTGATCCGTTTCACTGGTATCCAACTGGCTGGTGAACGCGCTGTCCAGCTTGATAAGGTCCACCGGCAGGCTGCGCATGAACTGGAACGACGTCGGCCCGCTGCCAAAATCACCCAGGCAGAACCGGCACCCAAGCTCCTTCATCTCCTCGATAAACTCCGAGATTCCCTGGATATCATTAATGGCGGAGGCCTCGGTAATTTCGAACCAGATCCTTTCAATGGGGGCATCTTTCTGGCTCAGCTTGTCATAGATGAATTCCATCAACGACTGGTCGTTCAGCGAATGGCCTGACAGATTGATACAGATACCGCCCATGTGCTCCGGATTGGGCGCCTTGTCCCGCAACCAGTCGAGCATCTGCCCCACCACCCAGCGATCAACGGCCTGCATGCGGTCGTAACGCTCGGCCATGCGGACAAAATCCTTACCGGTAATCAGGGTACCGGTATCATCGTACATGCTGATGAGAATCTCGTACTGGGGTACCATCGTGGTATGCGGATGAAGTGGAATAATCTTCTGGCAGCGCAGCAGCATACGCTCTTCATTGAGATCTCCCAGATTGGCCACCTTGGCGGCAATCTGCTCCTGGCGTGCATGGTCATGGGCATCCAGTGAATACTCCATCACGTTGCCGTGGCCACGCTTCTTGGCCGCTTTCATGGCTTCTTCAGTTGCCTTCAGCCAGCGCTCGGCATTGGCCAGAGCCGGCATCTCCTGGGCCAGTCCGGCACTGGCCGAAAGATGATAACTGCCACTGTCAAAACGGAATTCCATGGCCTCAATAGCTGATACGATGCTTCGGGCGGCTTCCAGGGCATCCTCCGCCGGCAGCATCAGGGCAAACTCGTTACCTGACAGCCTGGCCAGTGGCATGCCATCCCCGACATGACCGCGAAGCACATCAGCAACCATACGCAAGGCTTCATCTCCCGCCTGGTAACCGGCGGTATCATTGAGAAGCCGGAACTGGCGCAGGTCCAGCCGGACCAGTGCACGCTCATCCTCACGGCGGGCAAGCTGCTGGTCCAGCACGCGCTCGAACTCACGGCGCCCCAGCAGGCCTGTCAGCTCATCATGGGTGGAAGCCCAGGACAACTGGTCGTAGACCTTGCGAACCATCCGGTCGATGCTCTCATCCACCAGTGGCCTTTCATACTGGCTGTCCGGCACAATGATGCCTTTGCGCATCTGCTGGGCCAGGGCCTCCAGATCCAGTTCCACCACCCTCATACCCTGGTGATTGACGAATACGAAACGACTGAACCCCCGCGCTACCCAGACCAGGCGAATGTATTCGGGCTCGTCGGGCTTTTCCTGATCCCGGAGCCAGTCCCCCGTGCGTATCTGCCGGGCACGATTAATCCAGCGCTGAAGGCTGCGCTGTTCCCGTTCGGAAAGGGCCTGCTGCCTGTCGTCTTCGCTTTTCGCCGGCGGAATTTCCACCATGTCCGGCGGGCTTTCAGGCCGGCGCACCAGGAACTGCTTGAGCTCGTCGCGAATCTGGGAAGACGGCA
>CAZFPG010000437.1:0-3216 GCA_964521055.1 uncultured Marinobacter sp. | reverse complement strand
GCTTGATCAGCGGATCGGTGCGGGTTTCGATGGCCGTCAGCAGGCCGTCGATTTGTGAGCGGCGGCGGTCAAACTTCGCCTGAATGCTGTCCCACTCTCCTTCCAGGTGTTTCTGTTCCAGCATGATGAAAGCGGCCAGGTTGTGGCGGTTCAGTCTGCCGGTAATACCGTACTGGTCCAGCCGGTAGCCAATACTGTCCAGGCCGTTCAGTGCGGTGTTGATAAGCTTCTGAGTGTTCATGTTGGTGCCCCGTTTTTCTTGAAAAGTCGATCGGTAAACGCTTCTGTTGGCAATGCTGCTAGTTTGAATCGAACACTAGCGTCACTCTCTAGAGTGAACAACCTAATCTCTGCCCTGAAAAAAACGTAATCGTGCAGCCACTGCTGCGTAACCTCGACCATGCATAATGGAAACTGTAGTTATGGAAGCCGGCGGAGACTCCGCTTGCTTCTCCCTCCAGCACAGCGCTAGCCTTACCCCGTTTTTACGGGGTTTTTTTATTTCTACTCGATGATAATGATATGGCCAGAACCCACTACATCACGGCGGAGGGCGAGAAAACCCTCCGTGAAGAGCTGCGTTACCTGTGGAAGGAAAAGCGGCCGGAGGTAACCCAGGCGGTGCGTGAAGCCGCTGCCCAGGGCGATCGTTCAGAGAATGCCGAATACATATACGGCAAGAAACAGCTCCGGGAAATTGACCGCCGTGTTCGGTTCCTGACCAAACGGCTGGATGAGCTGACGGTGGTAGACCGGCTGCCGGACGACCGTGGCAAAGTGTTCTTCGGGGCCTGGGTGGCCATTGAGAACGAAGACGGTGTCGAACACACCTATCGGCTGGTCGGGCCGGACGAGTTTGATCTGTCCCGGGGCTACCTGAGCATTGATTCGCCCATGGCCCGTGCTCTTCTGGGCAAGCGTGTTGATGATGAGGTGGGCGTGCGCACCCCGGATGGCTGGAGTCACGTTGTTATTACCGCTATTCGTTATGAGCCATTGGCCTCCGACTAGTGAGGAGTGTCACAAAACTGGCGACCGCCCGGGTTTTTTGTCGTGTTTGGCGATAGACTGATCAAAAATTGTCAGCCGTATTCGCATCTGTATAATTTATGTCCAGCAGGGACTTTTCAAGCTGACAGATGCCTTGGCACGACAGGGAAAAATAAAAGGCAATGGCTATGGGCGGATTCGATTCAATCAGGGTGGCAATTGGTGCTGCAACGCTGGTGGTGGCGCTGTCACCGCTGGTGCTGGCGCAGACCGGCGAAGATACCGTTGAAGGTGGCGCGTTCAACTACGAGGAGCGCTCGACACTGGAAACCATCCCCTTCAATTCCATGGAGGAGGAGTCGCTGGCCAATACCGTGATCGAAGGGGGGCTGGAAGCGCCTGCAGCCGGTGTGCCGGTGCAGCCGCGAACCGACGAGGACTTCTACCTCGACCCACTTGCCCTGCAACCCCGCGACTCCCGAACCGATCTCGGACGCAGCGAGATCCCGGTGGAATTCCGCTTCAGCAATCCCAAGTCCATCCCCGGGCAGACCCACGGTGACAACTACATCATCAGGCCGCCGACCAACCGGAATTACGGTGCGTTCAATACCACAACCACTGAACGTTAATACTGCCGCTGTGCCTGTTCAGGCGGCTACGGTCCCTTCCGGCTCGGTTCTGCCCAGTACATCCTCGTAAAAGAACGTCAGCGCCTGCTTTGCCTGGTTCATACGTGCCCTGGAGACTTCCAGGCGATCATTCAGATACGCCAGGAACAGTTGCCGGTCACCGGGTTGCAGTGTCTCCGGATTCTTCAGGTTGTGAAAAAGCACAAACCGGGAAATCCAGTGGAGGTAGGTTTGCTCTGCGCGGTGGTTGAGCTGGTGTTTGCGGATGGCGCCAGTCACTCGGCTGACGAGGCCGGGCTGGGATTGTTCCAGCGCTTCGGTAATATCCATGGTGCGTCTTCCCTGTGAATCGTTGTTTTTATAATGCGCGCATCTTATGACAATCGTTTGACCGCCGCAAAAACTTTCACAGGGAGAATTGACCGAGAGCAACAACCAGCGTGACTGCGACTCCCCTGAATGACTGGCGGCCTTTTTTTACTTCAGGGCTTCCAGCTTGTCGATGTACTTCTGCATGGCTTCCTCGGAAGGCATTCCCTTTACCTTTTCCCAGGCGTCGTATTTGGCGCGGCCAACAAAATCCATCATGCCCGGGCGCTTGCCGCTGACGTCACCTTCGGTGGCCTGTTTGTAGAGGGCGTAGAACTCCAGCTTCAGTTCGTTGGACGGCTTGAAGTCGCCATCGGCGTTCTGGATGTAGTTTACGGCTTCGTCGAAACGGGTTTTCAGGTCGCTCATGTGGGGGTCCTTTTTTCTTGAGTTGAATCCGACTTATATACGGTGGAGCAGAGTATATCCAGACGCAATGACGCCGTCATTGGCTGATCGCTCCAACTCGCCCAGCGTTATCGCCATTGGCGATGGCTCATGACCAAAATGTCGACAACTTGGCAATTCCTTGCCCGGAACCGGATTTTTGCCAGTAGCTGGCCAATTTTTGCTTGAGTACAGGATTTATCCTGTGTAAAGTTCTGCTCGTAGCGTGCCAGGAAGGTGCGCACAAAGGATTGTTACATCGCAACTGAGTTTGCAAATGGACCACAGGGAGCAAGCGCATGTCTTCAAAAGACGGTTCCGTCGCGCCTAAAGAGCGCATCAATATCAAGTATGTCCCCGCCACCGGTGATCAGCAGGCTGAAACAGAGCTTCCGCTGAAGATGTTTGTCGTTGGTGACTTCAAGGGACAGGCCGAAGAAACTCCGATCGAAGACCGTAAGGCGATTTCCGTCGACAAGAACAATTTTCGTTCTGTGATGTCGGAAGCCGGTCTCACCCTTTCTACAACAGTCACCAACAAGCTGGATGAAGAAGCCGAAGAACTGCCGGTTAACCTCGAATTCCAGACCCTGGATGACTTTTCCCCGGATAGTATCTCCCGCCAGGTACCGGAGCTGAAGAAGCTGATTGAGCTTCGTGAAGCACTGGTTGCCCTCAAGGGCCCGCTGGGTAACGTGCCATCGTTCCGTTCCAAGCTGCAGGAACTGCTGGACAACGATGACGCCCGCGACAAACTCCTTCAGGAGCTTGAGCTGGCCACGGACGAAAGCGGCGAATAGTCCGGACTCTTGATTCGAACTCTGCCATTTGCTGGCAG
>CAZFPG010000436.1:0-3222 GCA_964521055.1 uncultured Marinobacter sp. | reverse complement strand
CCCTCCGGCACCCACCCCATTTCCTCAGTTAGCACAAACCGGTCCGGGAACTGCTGGCGGATGTGATCGGGTAGGGAATTGCGCCGGTCGGCGAGAGCGACTCTGGCTTCGGCGCGGGCTTTCAGTTCTTTTGGGATGGGGTTGCTGGCGGCCAGGGCGTTATCGATCACCGGGTCGAAGTCCACGAACCAGCTTTTGAACAGGGCCTGAGTCATGGATTCTAGGGTGGTGTTGATTTGGTGGTTCAGGGCGATTTTGTCGTCTAGCGCCGAAACGGTTTGTTCTATGAAATCTTTCGTCGCCGGTGGAGGTAGAAGAATCGGGATTGATCTCACGTCTTGGAGGTTTAACGTCTTTTGGACTGTCGTATTCGCCCGGGAATCTAAATAGTTCTTGGTTGCCTGGCTTTGCAACGAGATGTGTATCCATCTGGCACTAATGTTATCAGATGGTCGGATAACGGCGACGGCGCGTGGTACATTCCAGCCTGCCAAGTGCGGTGGAGCAATTGCACTCTGGCCGGTAGAGCCTACGAGGGTCAGTAGCACTTCGCCGCCTTGGAGTCGAGTTCTTTTATATTTTGACTCGATTTCTGGAGATACCTTCATCACGTTGGAGGTGTCGAGACCGCCTTGGCTGAAAGTGTTTACTCGAACGATTGGAATACCGTCGTCGGTATGAGATCCGGGCTGAACGATGCCGTAGGTTATAGTTCGATCAGTTGTACAATCGATCAGTGGTATGCGGCTCCAGCCATTTGGAACTTGAAGAAACTCTTCACTCCCCATAACCCAACCCCTCCAAATTTCCCCGAATCACCGCATCCAGCTTCTCTCCCTCAGCTACCTGCCGATACAGCGTCTGGCTCAACTCCGCCATCTTCACCTCAAACGGCACGCCATCATCCTCAATCTCCGCCGCACCCACGTAGCGGCCGGGGGTGAGCACGTAGTCGTTGGCCTTGATGTCGTCGAGGGTAACGGCTTTGCAGAAGCCGGGTACGTCTTCGTAATCACCATCTTTCGCCTCACCGCGCCAGGCGTGGTAGGTGCGGGCGATGTGGGCGATGTCGTCGGGGGTGAGTTCCTTATGTACGCGGCTGATCATGCTGCCTATGTTGCGGGCGTCGATGAACAGGGTTTCGCCTTCCCGGTTGCGGTGATTACTATCGCTGTGGCCGGGGATGGTTTGGGCCTTTTTGTTCTTGGTGAGGAACCACAGGCATACGGGAATCTGGGTGGTATAGAACAACTGGCCGGGCAGGGCGATCATGCAGTCCACCAGGTCGTTCTCGACCATTTTCTGGCGAATGGCGCCTTCGCCCTTGGTGTTGGTGGACATGGAGCCGTTGGCCATCACGAACCCGGCGGTGCCGAGTTCCGATAGCTTGGAAATCATGTGCAGAATCCAAGCGTAGTTGGCGTTGCCGGTGGGCGGTACCTCGTAGCCTGCCCAGCGGGGGTCGTCGGTGAGTTCGTCCGGGGCGCGCCATTGATCCATGTTGAAGGGCGGGTTGGCCATAATGAAGTCCGCCTTCAGGTCCGGGTGCTGGTCCTTGAAAAAGCTGTCGGCCGGCACGTCTCCCAGGTTGCCGGCAATGCCGCGAATGGCCAGGTTCATCTTGGCCAGCTTGTAGGTGGTGGCGGTGTATTCCTGGCCGTAGATGGAGATGTCTTTCTGGTTGCCCTGGTGGCTCTCCACGAACTTGATGGATTGCACGAACATACCGCCGGAGCCGCAACAGGGGTCGTAGATCTTGCCCTGGAAGGGCTCGATCATCTCGGCCAGCAGGTTGACCACGCGCTTGGGGGTGTAGAATTCGCCGCCGCCCTTGCCTTCTGTGGCGGCGAACTTGCCGAGGAAGTATTCGTATACCCGGCCTACCACGTCCTGTTCCCGGTCTTCGACCGTATCGATGTTGTCGATGGAATCAATCAGTGCCGCCAGTTTGCTCACGTCGATGCCCAGGCGCGAGAAGTAGTTATCCGGCAGGGCGCCGCGCAGGGACTTGTTGGTTTTTTCAATGGTGGACAGCGCGGTGTCGATCTTCAGGGCGATGTCGTCCTGCTTGGCATGCTTGCGGATAAAGCTCCAGCGGGCTTCCGGTGGCAGGTAGAACACGTTTTTCATGGCGTAGAATTCCACCATGTCCACGTAGTCGCCCTGGCCTTCATTAACCAGCGCCTTTTTGCGCTCCTCGAACTTGTCGCTGACAAATTTCAGGAAGATCAGGCTGAGTACCACGTGCTTGTACTCGGAGGATTCCACCGTGCCGCGCAGTTTATCGGCGGTGTCCCAGAGGGTCTGTTCGAAGCTTTTGGTGGTTTTTTTGCTTGGTGCTTTTGCCATGGAAATTACTGCATCCTGTGCCGGCGGTGAAATTGAAGGCTGCCGGAGGGTTGGTCTGTTTGGAGGGCATTGTTGCCGTTTGGCGGCAGGCATTCAAGAAAAAAGCCCCCGGGATTGGGGGCTCTGTTGGGCAGGCTCAGTTTAGTGCGCCAGCACCCGGCTGAGGAACGACTGGGTGCGTTCATTCTGCGGGTTGTCGAACACATCCGCCGGCTTGCCTTCCTCGACAATCTGGCCCTCGTGGATGTAGATCACCCGGTCAGCCACTTCCCGGGCGAAGCCCATTTCGTGGGTGACCACCATCATGGTCATGCCTTCCTTGGCCAGTTCCCGCATGACGTCCAGCACTTCGCCGATCATTTCCGGGTCCAGGGCCGAGGTGGGTTCGTCGAACAGCATCAGCCTGGGTTCCATGGCCAGGGCGCGGGCAATGGCAACCCGTTGTTGCTGGCCGCCGGAGAGATGGCTGGGATACTTGTCTGCCTGGCTGCCTATGCCCACGCGGTTCAGCAGACGGTCCGCCGTAGCGCTGGCGATGGGCTCGGGTGCTTCTTTGACCTTTCTGGGTGCCAGCATGATGTTCTTCTTCACCGTCAGGTGGGGGAAGAGGTTGAACTGCTGGAACACCATGCCCACTTCCTTGCGGATCTCCGCCAGGGCCTTCTGGTTGCCGCCTTTCGGGGCGAGTTCGTTGCCGTCCACCACCAGTTTGCCGGACTCGAATTCTTCCAGGCCGTTCACGCAACGAATAAGGGTGGACTTGCCGGAGCCGCTGGCGCCTATGATCACTACCACTTCACCAGCTTCAACGGTCAGGTCAATTTCTTTAAGAACATGCAGGGTACCGAAGTATTTGTTCATGCCCCGCATTTG
>CAZFPG010000435.1:0-3241 GCA_964521055.1 uncultured Marinobacter sp. | reverse complement strand
GATCAGGGGGCGGGGGGCGCGGAGAATGTGCACCTGTCCTGGCTGGAAGGCGGAGATCACGACTTCCGGCCCCTGGCGCGGCAGGCAGAGGACCATAACAGCATGATCCGGCAGGCAGCAAGGGCGGCCGCCGCGTTCATGCAGCGCCGGAAGTGACTCAGGGAACTTCCGGCTCAGACCGTTCTGTCCGGTTTCTGCCGGCGGCCTTGGCTCGATAGAGGGCTTCGTCTGCCCGTCGGAAGAGTTCCCTTTCGTCTTCACCGGGGGCCAGCGTTGCGGTTCCTGCGCTCATGGTCAGGGTGACCTGTTCACCGCTGCCGGTTGTCACGGGGGTACTGGCCAGGTCTTCCAGTACGCGTTCACAGATACGGAGCGCTCCGTGTGCGTCGGTTCCCGGCAATAATATGGCGAACTCCTCGCCCCCGAACCGGATTGCCACATCCCGTGGCCGTTTGACGTGGCGTCTGAGTATATCCGCCATGAGCTGCAGGCACTGATCGCCGAAGTCGTGTCCCCAGGCATCGTTAACAGCCTTGAAATGATCGGCATCAAGAAGCGCGATGGTCAGCGGCTGGCCGTTACGGCGGGATTCGGCGCACAGCTCCGGCAGCAGATTGTCCAGGTGGCGCCGGTTGTGCAGTCCGGTCAGCGCATCATTGAGGCTGAGTGTGGCCAGCTGCCGGTTGGCCCTTTCCAGTTCTCTCATGGTGTTGCGCAGTTGGGCGGTACGCTCATGCACCTTTAGTTCGAGATTGGTGCGGGCGTTCTGCTCCACGTCCAGCAGTTTCTGGTTCAGCAGGCGCCAGCGCTGAACCATCGCATAGTTGAGAAGGATCACCTGGGCGCCCACCGCCACCTGCATGAAAATCTCCCGTGCGAGAAAGTCGGCAAGGTATCCGAATGCCGCGAGGGAATAGATCAACGCCCCTGCCAGCATTCCGGACCAGGCCATCACGTACCACTTGGCCGGCAGGTAGCCCTGGCGCCAGCGAATAACTCCGATCACGAACAGGCTGCCAATAATGACCAGGGCCACTGCGGTACTGAGTACGATGGATTTGTTATAGGGCAGTACGAATGCCATCACGATCAGGCCCAGGCTGGCCAGGGTCTGCCCCTTGAGTACCCTGTCCGCCCCGGAGTCTGGCTGGATTTCCAGGAAGGACCGGCCAAAGAGGGTCATTGCCAATGAGCTGACAGACATCAACAGGGGAATGGAGGTGTTGGCAAATCCGGTGCTGTCAGGCCAGAAATACTGATTGGCGAAGCCCCCCATGGCAAACAGGAAAAGTCCCAGTGAGGCCATGTAAAAGGCATTATAGAAGTAGTAGGCAGTACCGGAACTGAAGAACAGCAGCAGGTTAAATGCTGAAAATACAAGCAACGCACCATAGAACAGGCCATGGGTCAGGGTCAGGTGATTGCTTCGGGCGATGGTTGCGTCAGGTGTTTCCAGGGAAAGTGGAACGTTCAGGGCACCACTGCTGCGGATGCGGATCGTTATGGTGGTGCCTTCGTTGCCGCCAAGCGTGACGGGGAGCAGGAAATACCGGTAATCTATGCCCCGCGACATGAACGGGTACTGGTCGCCAGTGGCAATAGCCGGGGCGCTGTCATTACCGGAATCCCAGAACGTGACTTCATCCAGCAGTGGATAGTTGAGTTTCAGGTACCAGAGTTGTCGTGTGTCATGGCTATTGCGCACATTGAGACGGACCCAGTAAACCGCGTCGCTATGACTGAATACGAGGTCATGGCCATTGGCTGCCGTCCAGCGGGTGTCATCCGGCAACTCATCCGGAGTTTCCGCTGTGTGGGCCGGTTCCCCGGGAGGTGCGCTGAGGTAGCAGACATGATCCATCAGTGCCGCCCGCTGCTCCGCACTGCTGGCATCAAGTGAGGGGCAGTGCTCATTGACTGCCGGATGGCCCGCCATGGCCGCACCTGTGGAGAGCAACAGCGCAAACAACGGTATGAAGTAACGCAGGTACAGCAGCATCAAGGATATTCCTGCCAGCGGAAAGCCCTCTAGTGTAGTCAATACCGGGCTGTATGGATGTTAAACAGTTTCAAATTTACGGGTTCGCGGTGCGGGCCCTGCTCAGGTGACGGATGGAACAACTGATTGTCTTCTGCCGGCCCGGCTTCGAAACGGAAGCAGGCCGCGAGCTGACGGATACCGCGGCGGCACAGGGTATTTACGGCTACTTCGAGCCCGGGAGTTCCCAGGGCTTCGTGATATTCAACCTGCCTGGTCCGGCGACGGCGGATGCATTGCTGGCCACGCTGTCCATCCATGCCCTGGTGTTTGTCAGGGACTGGTTTGTTGTGCTGACGGAAGTGACATTGCCGCCCGCTGACCGTGTGGGCGCCGTCATTGATGGGCTGAAGGCGCTGGATGTGAAATTCCCGGCCTGTGCGAGGGTGGAAATCCGGCTGCCTGAAAACCACAGCGACCCCGACCTTGGCAATTTTGCCCGCAAATGGGTGTCGCCGCTTTCAAAAGGGCTGAGAGGGGCAGGAATCCTGCAACCTGATCCCGGGGCACAGTCACCAGCCCGCCTGGAATTGCTGTTGCTCGGATTCGACAGGGTTATTGCAGGCGTCAGTCTGGCCGGTAATCGCGCACGTTTTGTCAGCGGGATTCCCCGCCTGCGCCTGCCTGCTTCGGCCCCCAGCCGCTCGGCACTGAAGCTGGAAGAAGCCTGGAAAGTGTTCCTGCCTCCGGAACGGGAACTGGACTACCTGGGCGGCGGCAAACAGGCAGTGGATCTGGGTGCGGCACCTGGCGGCTGGACATGGCAACTGGTCAGACAGGGCATGATGGTAACGGCGGTGGATAACGGGCCGATGAATGCAGAGCTGATGGCCTCGGGACATGTTGAACATATCGAGGCTGATGGATACCAGTGGCGGCCAAAGCGAGGTGTCGACTGGATGGTCTGCGACATCGTGGATCATCCCCGCCGTACCGCGGCGATGGCCGTGGACTGGCTGACCTGGAAACTGTGTCGCTACACGGTGTTCAACCTTAAGCTGCCGATGAAAAAACGCTACGATGAGTGGTTGATCTGCCGGGACATTCTGGAGCAGGGCCTGGCCCAGACCGAAATGAACTTCCGTATCCGGGCCCGTCACCTCTATCATGACCGTGAGGAAATTACCTGTTTTATCGAGCGTCTGGACTGAGTGCCAGGTTGCTGGCGTCAGTCGCTGTGCCGGAGCACCGTGATGATTTCCT
>CAZFPG010000434.1:0-3247 GCA_964521055.1 uncultured Marinobacter sp. | reverse complement strand
CACGAGCGTCAGAACCAGAAATCCTGGCAGTATGAAGACGAAGACGGCACGGTCCTTGGGCAGAAAGTAACTCCGCTGGATCGGGCTGGTTTATATGTGCCTGGTGGCAAGGCCGCGTATCCATCCTCGGTTCTGATGAACGCTATTCCGGCGAAAGTTGCAGGAGTCGGTGAGGTGATTATGGTGGTTCCTACGCCGGATGGTGTGGTGAACGATATGGTTTTGGCCTCTGCTGCGATTGCGGGAGTTGATAGGGTATTTTGTGTCGGTGGTGCCCAGGCGGTTGGTGCCTTGGCTTATGGTACGGAAACCATTCCGGCTGTCGATAAGATCGTTGGTCCGGGCAATATTTTTGTGGCCACCGCCAAGCGGGAGGTTTTCGGTACCGTCGGCATTGACATGATTGCCGGTCCGTCCGAGATTCTGGTGATCTGCGACGGCAAGACCGACCCGGACTGGATTGCCATGGATCTGTTCTCCCAGGCCGAGCACGACGAGCAGGCACAAGCGATTCTGATCAGCCCCGATGCAGCGTTCCTGGATGCGGTGGAAGAGAGCATAAACCGACTGCTCCCGACCATGGAGCGGGCAGAGATCATTGCCACTTCCATGACCGATCGAGCCGCACTGATTCATGTGGCGGATCTGTCCGAGGCTGCGCGCGTTTCCAACCGCATTGCGCCGGAGCACCTGGAGCTGTCCGTGGAAGATCCGGAGAGTCTGGTGGAAGAAATTCGCCACGCCGGTGCCATCTTTATGGGTCGGTACACGGCCGAGGCGTTGGGCGACTATTGTGCCGGGCCTAACCACGTGTTGCCGACTTCCGGTACTGCCCGTTTTTCCTCGCCGTTGGGGGTTTATGATTTCCAGAAGCGGTCTTCCATTATCGGGTTCTCTGCGGCTGGCGCGGACCGGATGGGACGAGTGGCATCGGTTCTGGCCCGGGGTGAAGGGCTTACCGCCCATGCCCGGTCAGCGGAATATCGGGTTAAGGAGTAGGAGTAGGTCACTGCCAAAGTCTGCGAGGGTGGTGCCCCGGGAAGCCCTCCGCACCACCCGACCCCTCAGGAGTCGAAGAAAAGATGAGCAAATTCTGGAGCCCACTGGTTAAGAAGCTGACCCCCTACGTACCCGGGGAGCAGCCGAAAATGGCCAATCTGGTGAAGCTGAATACCAACGAGAACCCTTTCGGCCCCTCGCCGAAGGTGATCGAGGCCATTGCTGCCGAGCTTAACGACAACCTCCGGCTCTACCCGGATCCCGAAGGTGATGCGCTGAAAAGCACCATCGCCCAATACTACGGCGTACAGAGCCACCAGGTATTCCTGGGCAACGGCTCAGACGAAGTGTTGGCCCACATCTTCTATGGCCTGTTCCAGCACGGCGAGCCGGTTCTCTATCCGGACATCACCTACAGTTTCTATCCGGTGTACTGCGGCCTCTACAACATCGAAGGCAAGACCGTACCGCTGAACGACAGCTTCGAAATTGATCCGGAAGACTACAGGCAGCCCAACGGCGGCATCATCTTCCCTAACCCCAATGCACCCACCGGCCGTTACCTGGCCCTGGACAAAGTTGAAGCCATCGTTGCCGCCAACCCCGACCGTGTGGTGGTCGTGGACGAGGCCTATGTGGATTTCGGTGGCGAAAGCGCCATCAGGCTGGTGGGCAAATACCCCAACCTGCTGGTCAGCCAGACGCTTTCCAAGGCGCGGTCCCTCGCCGGCTTGCGGGTAGGTTTTGCCGTAGGCAGCGCTGAGCTTATCGAGGCCCTGAACCGGGTGAAAAACAGCTTCAATTCCTACCCGCTGGATCGCCTCGCACAGGTAGGCGCCATTGCCGCCTTTGAAGACGAAGACTGGTTCCGGGCAACCTGTGAGGGTGTGATCGGCGAACGGGATTGGGTTACCTCAGAGCTTGAGGCTCTGGGGTTCGAAGTCCTGCCTTCGAAAGCCAACTTCATCTTTGCGCGGCATCCTGATCATACTGGAGAAGCGCTGATGAAAGGGCTGCGGGAGCTGGGTGTGATCGTGCGTCATTTCAACAAACCCCGGATTTCCGACTTCCTGCGTATCACCACCGGCACCGCAGACCAGAACAAACGGTTGATCGAGTGCCTCCGGGCACTGGTGTAATACGATGAATTTCAGGTACTGAATACGGAGCCCCCATGGCATCGCGCAACGAGATCCTCCACACACTGAACGAATGGTTGGCCCCGGAAAACTTCCAGGATTATTGCCCCAACGGTTTGCAGGTTGAGGGCAGGGAAGAGGTGAACACTGTCATCAGCGGTGTCACTGCTTCCCAGGCACTGGTTGACGCGGCCGTTGAGGCCGGTGCGGACATGATCCTGGTGCACCACGGATACTTCTGGAAAGGCGAAGACCAGGCTATCCGGGGTATGAAGCGCGAGCGGATAAAACGCCTGCTGGACCATGACATCAACCTGGTAGCCTATCACCTGCCGCTGGATGACCATCCGGACTATGGCAATAATCGCCAGTTGGCGGATGTGCTGGGTATTCGAAATCCCCGGCCGCTCGGTGGCCTGGTATGGCAGGGGGAGCTGGATAGTCCAATGTCGCCAGGGGCGTTTGCGGAGCTGATTGGCGAGCAGCTGGACCGTGTCCCCCTGTGGGTGGGGAGCGGGCCTGAAGAGATCTCACGGGTTGGCTGGTGCACTGGCGCCGCACAGGGATTTATCGGCAAGGCACTGGACGCAGGGCTGGATGCTTATATCAGCGGTGAGATTTCAGAGCCCACCACCCATACGGCCCGGGAATGCGGCATTCACTATTACGCTGCCGGGCATCACGCCACTGAGCGTTACGGTGTCCAGGCCCTGGGGCGGGCGCTGGAGAAAACGTTCGGGGTCAGCCACAGGTTTATTGACTGCGACAACCCTGTTTGACAGCCCTTTTTGACAAGCCCGTTTAATGTCCGGGAACCCTCAGGCCTTCTGTTCTTTCTCGGTGAGTCCGAAATCTTCGGCCAGCGTGCCTTTCTCCTTAGGGTCGCTCTTGGGCGCATAGTCCCGGGGTGGCTCTGCATCTTCACTCTCACCGGAACCTTCCAGGCGCGCCCGCGCGTTTTCTTTCTCCAGCTCAAGCAGCCAGTCTTCGTCATTGCAAAGACGGTTGGCTCCGCGGGCCATATGCTGGTTTACATCGCGGTAGGTGTCGTTAAAGCGGCGTAGCAGATGAGCAGACTCCATGAAGTGCTCGTTGACCTGTGCCTGGTA
>CAZFPG010000433.1:0-3251 GCA_964521055.1 uncultured Marinobacter sp. | reverse complement strand
ACCCTGGGCCAGTACCTGCGCCCGACCCAGAACCATCTGCCGGTTGAAAAATATGTGACACCGGAAGACTTCAACCGCTACCGTGAAATCGGCCTTGAAAAAGGCTTCATGGAAGTGCCTTCAGGCCCCATGGTGCGCTCAAGCTACCGTGCCGATCGCGTATTCGAAAAAAACAACCTTGGCCTTGCGGTGCCAGAAGTCCCTGCCTCTTCCAAAGCACAGCAAATCCCTGTCAAGGCTGTTGACTGAGATTCACCATGAGACCACGGAAAGCATGGTCACCCAGCTCACCGAAAGTGCGGATATGAGCAAACGTCTGAAACAACTGATCGATTCCCTGGAAGAAGCGTCCAACAGAGTCACCGTCGGCTGATACTTTGTGGCACACTCTGCAATCGTTTTCACTGTGAAGGGTGCTGTTTCCGATGTCCTGGCTTCGATCGTTCTATGACCGGCTGATTTTCCCCCGTGCTGTCCTGATTCTCTTGCTGTTCGGTGTGTTGCTGGTGATAGCCAGCCTGCGCCTGGACCAGTTCCGCCTGGATGCCTCCGCCGAGTCCCTGGTTCTCGAGAATGACCGCTCCCTGGAGCAGTACCGGGAAGTGAACCGCCGGTTCACCACGTCCGATGACTTCCTGATTGTTACCTTCACACCCCACGAAGAACTGTTCAGCGACGATGGTCTGGCACTGCTGGCATCGCTCCGCAATGAACTGGCGGCACTGGATAACGTCAGCTCCACCAACAGCATCCTCAACGTTCCCCTGCTCCACAGCCCGAACCTGACCCTCGATACCGTGGACTCCGAGATACAAACGATCGACGAGGATGGAGTCGAGCCGGAAACCGCCCGCAAGGCCCTGCTCAGCAACCCGCTCTACCCCAACCTGCTGATCAGCGAAGATGCACGCACCACCGCGATACAGGTCAACCTGCCCACCCCGGAACGTTATGCAGAGCTGCTCCGTGAACGCAATAGTCTGAGGGACAAAGTGAACAGTGGCGAAGCCACAGAGGAGGAACAGCAACAACTGGAAGCCGTAAGCCAGGAATTTATCGAATTCACCGAAGCCCAGGGGGATGAGCGCAACCACACCATCAATGAGGTACGGGCCATTCTCGACAGCTACCAGGACCGCGCCGAGATCTTCCTGGGGGGCGTTCCCATGATCGTCGCGGACATGATTCGCTTCATCAAGAGCGACCTGTCCACCTTCGGCATCGGCGTTCTGGTGTTCATGCTACTGACCCTGGCGATTATCTTCCGCCAGTGGCGCTGGGTACTGGTACCTCTACTGTGTTGCAGCTTTACCGTCTGGCTGATGATTGGTTACCTGAGCTGGGCACAGTGGCCGGTCACGGTGATCTCCTCCAACTTCGTGTCGTTGCTGATGATCATGACCCTGTCGCTGACCATCCACCTGATTGTCCGCTACCGGGAATTCCAGCACGACACCCCGGATGTAGCACCCAGAGAGATTCTGCGTAACACCCTGCTGGCAATGATCAAGCCCTGTTTCTTCATGGCCATCACCACCATTGTGGCCTTCGGGTCACTCACCTTAAGTGGCATCCGACCGGTCATCGATTTTGGCTGGATGATGACCATCGGTCTGGTGGTGGCTTTCCTTATCACTTTTATAGTTTTCCCGGCTCTGCTCACAGTGTTGCCCCCGCCGGTGGACGACCGGGTGCGCTCGGACCGGGTTCCGTTTACCGACCTGTTCGCCCGGTTTACCGAAAGCTACGGCAGAACCGTACTGGTCGGCTCCGGGGTCATTGTTGTGCTCGTAGTCATCGGCCTGAGCCGCCTGACGGTGGAAAACAGTTTCATCGACTATTTCAAATCCAGCACTGAAATCCATCAGGGCATGGTCGCCATCGACGACCGCCTCGGTGGCACCACGCCGCTGGATATTGTAATCACCGATGAGAAGCCCCCTGAGAGCGACTCCGGAGGCGATCCCTTTGCCAGCGACTGTGATCCTTTCGTGGATGACTGTGATGGCGCCGAGGAATACCGGGATACCTGGTTCACCTATCAGAAGATGGAGCGCCTGGGTGAGGTTCACGAGTACCTGGACAGCCTGCAGGAGACCGGGAAGGTACTTTCCATCGACACCACGCTGGACATATTGGCCCTGGTGAACGGTGGCGAGCCCCTGAATGCGCTGGAACTGGCCTTTGTACCCTCGGCGGTACCGGATGACCTGCAGGATATTCTGCTGACCCCTTACATCAGCGAGGAACATGATCAGGCACGCTTCAGCGTCCGGGTTCTGGAAACCTCGCCGGACCTGCGCCGCCAGGAGCTGCTGGACCGCATACGCACGCACCTGACCGGGGAAATGGGCTTCGAAGATGACCAGATCCAGCTCACGGGCATGATGGTGATGTACAACAACATGCTGCAAAGCCTGTTCGACTCCCAGATAAAGACCATCGGCGCGGTGTTCCTTGCAATCATGGTCATGTTCCTGATTCTGTTCCGGTCGATAAAACTGGCGGTGATCGGCATGGCACCCAACCTGATCGCTGCGGGCTCGATGCTGGGCCTGATGGGCTGGCTAAAAATTCCGCTGGATATGATGACCATCACAGTGGCGGCGATTTCCGTGGGGATTGCGGTGGACAACACCATCCACTACATCCACCGTTTCAGGACGGAGTTCGAGAAAGACGGCGACTACATCGCCACCATGCACCGCTGCCACCGCAGCATCGCCCAGGCAATGTTCTTCACCTCGCTGACGATTATTATCGGTTTTTCGATTCTGGTGCTGTCTAATTTCATCCCGACCATCTACTTCGGGTTGTTCACCGGCTTTGCCATGTTTATGGCGCTGATTGGGGCCCTTACCCTGTTGCCCCGGCTTATTGTCCTTGTTAAACCGTTCGGTGGTCGGAGGTGAGCTTTGGAGTTATCGCTCTCCTAGCCTTCGTATGTTGGGAGTAATCGCACCGGTGTAAGCCCTTCCCAGAAACGCTACGAGCACCCGCAAGCGGGTCCGGCCCGCAATCACAGATTGCGGTCGTTCAGCTGTCGCATGAAGCTTCGCTTCATAAACGCTCGGCTGAACCCATGTGCGCTTGACTTCGGCCGTCCCTGGCCGAAGACATTCCGGGAAGGGCCTACACCGGCGCTCCTTGCAAACTCCGTGATATCGCGTAGCCAAGGCGATATTTGCCAGGTTAAACGAAGCGGCGGGGCGGGCCTTCAGAAACCGTGGAGCGCCAGGGATGGCGCGACC
>CAZFPG010000432.1:0-3259 GCA_964521055.1 uncultured Marinobacter sp. | reverse complement strand
GTTTCTGACCGGGCCAAGACCCGTTTCCTGGCCAATGTCAGCCATGAGCTGCGAACCCCGCTGAACGCCATCCTGGGCTATACCCAACTCTTCAAGCGCAACCGGGAGTTGATGAAGGGGTATGGCCAGGGCATCAGCACCATCGACCGCAGTGCGGACCACCTGTTGTTGATGATCAACGACATCCTGGATTTCTCCAGGGCGGATTCCGACAAGGTCCAGTTGCAGGCCCGGGAAGTATCGCTGGTGGAATTTCTTGGGGCGCTGGTGGAAATGACGCTGATTCGCGCCCGTCTCAAGGACATCGTATTCCACCATCAGTTCGACGACGGGCTACCCCAGGTGGTGCTGTGCGATGACAAGCGCCTGCGGCAAATCCTGTTGAACCTGCTCAACAATGGGGTGAAGTTCACCCGCCAGGGCGAGGTTGCCTTCAAGGTTACAGTGCTCTCCACCGCACTCTCCACAACAATCTCCCAGTCCACCGCCAACCAGGACACCGCGGCGCAGATCCGGTTTGAAATCATCGACACCGGGCCGGGTATTCCAGGCAATAAGCTGGAGGAAATCTTCCTGCCCTTCCATCAACTGGAGGGTTCCGAAGCCGGTGCCGAAGGCTCCGGGCTGGGGCTGGCCATCAGCAGCAGCTTGCTGAGCCTGATGGATTCACGCTTGCGAGTTGAAAGCAAGGTAGGGAAGGGCAGCCGTTTCTGGTTTGAACTGAACCTGCCCGTGGTCATCGCCTCACCCGCGCCAGTTGTGCCGAACCAGGGCGAGCTGGTTGGCTACAACGGCAGGGAACGACACATCCTGTCGGTGGACGACAACGCCCTGAACCGGGACGTCATTCACCAGCGCATGACCGGTTACGGCTTTCGGGTCAGCGATGCCGAAAGCGGTGCCCAGGCGCTGGACATCCTCGGTCGCGACAAGGTCGACCTGGTGCTGCTGGACCTGCTGATGCCGGAACAGGATGGCTTTGAGGTGCTGGAAGAGATTCGCCAACAGTATTCGGATGAGGACCTGCCCGTCATCGCAATGACCGCGGCCGCGGAACCGGAAACTGAGGCCAGGGCTCGCGGTTTCAGGGCTGTGCTGATCAAGCCCACCAGCGATGAAGATCTGTTACGGACCTTGGGCGAGGCACTTGACCTCACCTGGCGGTATAGCGCGCAAGAGAATGGCGTGGAGGCTGACGAGCCAACCCTGGTGCTGCCGGATGCCGAGCTGATGGAGTCCCTCCGGGTGTGTGCCCGGCAGCATGATGTCCTGGGACTGCGCAAGCTGCTCAGCGAGATCGAGGCGCAGCCGGAGATGGCGGTGTTTTCGGAGCGGGTGCAGGCGATGGTGTGGTCCTACCAATTCAGTCAATTGATCAACTGGCTGGACAGCGTTGCCCAGGAGTAGCAACGTGGTCCAATGGAATCATCACGACTTCAGTTCCCTGCAAAGCTCCACCCACCGGTCGATCCCCGCACTGCGATACTTCTGCCGGTGCAGGATGAAGTAGAACTGCCGGTCGAACTGCCGGTGCTGCGGTACCGCCAGGGGCACCAGCGCTCCTCGTCGGAAGGCGTCCGCCAGGCACACCTCTGACAGGCAACCAATGCCCAGGTTGGCCTCCACCGCACGCTTGATCGCCTCCGTGTGTTCCAGTTCCAGCAGGATGTTCAGGTCCGGCAGCAGGCCGTGCATACCTCGCTCGAAGGTCTGACGGGTTCCGGAGCCGGGCTCACGCATGATCCAGGTGGCGGTGCGCAGGTCCTCGTCAGTCAGGGCTTTTTTCTTTGCCAGCGGGTGCTCTGGGGCGCAGAACACCACCAACTCATCTCCGCTCCATGGGATTACCTCCAGTTCGGAGGACTGTAATTCCCCCTCTATCAGTCCGATGTCCAGCTCAAAGTCGCTGACCCGACGGGCGATGGTGCGGGTATTGGCCACTTCAAGGGACACCTTGGGATGGGTAGGGGTATTCATGTATTGGGCCATAACGCCCACGGCCAGATAGTTACCGATAGTGAGGGTTGCGCCAACCTTGAGGGCGCCTACCTCGGTATGCTTGCTGAAGGCCTGCTCCAGTTCACCGGCCTGGGCCAGCAGGGCTTCCACTTTCGGGCGGTAAAGACGGCCCAGCTCATTGAGTTGCAGCCGTTTACCAACCCGGTCAAAGAGCTGGATGTCGAACTGCCCCTCCAGTTCCTTCAGGGCGCTGCTGGCGGCAGACTGGGACATGGCAAGGGAGTCCGCGGCCCGGGTGATATTCTGGAAGTGGGCGGCGGCAAGGAAAACCTCAAGCTGGCGGAAGCTGAACTTCATAATCGATAAACCCGAATAAGGTTATGAAAATATCCCATTTTGTCGATAGGTTACCTGTGGGTTATTATTTACTCAATGATTTTCATTCATTTGCTAACGGCTAACAAACGGGCGATACCATGAGCAATCTGAACAAAGAGCGTGTAACAAGTGTTCGTCACTGGAACGACACCCTCTTCAGTTTTACCACCACCCGTGACCCCGGATTCCGGTTCAAGAATGGCCACTTCACCATGATTGGTCTGGAAACCGACGGTAAGCCGCTGATGCGCGCCTACAGTATTGCCAGCGCCAACTATGAAGAGGAGCTGGAGTTCTTCTCCATCAAGGTGCAGGACGGCCCGCTGACGTCACGGCTCCAGAAGATTGAAGTTGGCGACGAGATCATGGTCAGCCGCAAGCCGACCGGCACTCTGATTATGGACAACCTGCTGCCGGGCAGGAATCTCTGGCTGATCAGTACCGGCACCGGCCTGGCGCCGTTCATCAGCATTATCAAGGATCCGGAAGTGTACGAGGCCTTTGACAAGGTGATTGTCACCCATGGTGTTCGCTACAAGTCTGAACTCGCGTACCAGGGTGAGATCGAAGAGTTGCCTAACAACGAGTTCTTCGGTGAGATGGTGGATGGCAAGCTGCTTTACTACCCAACGGTTACCCGTGAAGATTTCCGTAACACCGGGCGCCTGACCGATGCCATGGAAAACGGCAAGCTCACCAGGGATCTGGATATGCCCGAGTTTGATCTTGAGAACGATCGCTTCATGGTCTGTGGCAGCCCGAGCATGCTGAAAGACACCTGCGCCATTCTCAACAATATGGGATTCAAGGAAGCACGCCATGGTAACCTCGGGCACTACGTGATCGAGAGGGCGTTTGTGGAGCAGTAGTTAAACGGCTTCATAAATATCGACTCAGGCGTAAGCGAACCCCGAAGCGAGAG
>CAZFPG010000431.1:0-3273 GCA_964521055.1 uncultured Marinobacter sp. | reverse complement strand
GAACGCGCCTTTCTCGTGGCCAAACAGCTCGGACTCGATCAGGTCCTTGGGAATGGCGGCCATGTTCAGTGCAATAAACGGGCGGCTGGCGCGGGGGCTGTGGTTGTGCAGGGCCTGGGCCACCAGCTCCTTGCCGGTGCCACTTTCGCCGTTGATCAGTACGGTGATGTTGGAGTGTGACAGGCGGCCGATGGCCCTGAAGACTTCCTGCATGGCCGGTGCTTCACCAATGATTTCGGTGTTGCGCTGCGAGCTTTCTGCCTGGGGCTCTGAAGTGGCTCTGCGTTCATGGCTATGAGCCACCGCCCGCTTTACGAGGGCGACGGCGTCATCCACATCAAAGGGCTTGGGCAGATATTCGAAGGCACCTGTCTGGTAACTGGTGACCGCACTTTCCAGATCGGAATGGGCAGTCATGATGATGACCGGTAGATCCGGGTGCACCTCCACAATCTGGGACAGCAGGGTAATGCCGTCGACACCGGGCATGCGGATATCGCTGATGATGGCGTCGGGCTGTTCGTGTTCCAGCCGCATCATGATGCTTTCGCCGCTTTCAAAAACCCGGGGCTGCATACCGGCCTGGTTCAGGGCGCGCTCCAGCACCCAGCGAATACTTCTGTCGTCGTCAATTATCCAGACGTTCGCCGGTTGGCTCATTGGTTGTCCTCCAGAGGCAGGAAGATGATGAAGTCGGTTTCGCCGGGCTCGCTCTCACACTCAACCAGCCCGTGATGTTGCCCGACAATGCTTTGGGTGATGGACAGGCCAAGACCTGTTCCGCTCGCCCGCCCGCTGATCATCGGGTAGAAAACGTTTTGCAGCAGGTCCGGAGGTATGCCCGGTCCGTTATCAATGACATCGACACGACAAACCAGGCGGTGGCGTTTGTGGCCGATGGTGAACTGTCGCAAGGCGCGGGTGCGGAAGGTGATGGTTGGCTGGTCATCGCCGGACCTTTCTGCCTGATTCTCGAAGGCGGCTTCCATGGCGTTGCGGGCGATGTTGAGAAAGGCCTGGATCAGCTGCTCCTTGTCGCCCTGGAACTCCGGAAGGCTGGGGTCGTAGTCACGGAGGAAGGTCAGCCGGCCCCGGCTTTCTGCTTCCAGCAACGTTTTTACCCGTTCAAGTACCTCATGAATGTTGGTAGAGGCCAGTTTTGGCGCCTTGTTGGGCCCAAGCATTCGGTCCACGAGGGACCTGAGGCGGTCGGCTTCTGCAATGATGACCTGGGTGTATTCCTTCTGGCCCTCATCATTCAGTTCCCGATCGAGCAATTGCGCTGCCCCCCGGATGCCCCCCAGGGGGTTCTTGATCTCGTGGGCCATGCCCCGCACCAGGATCCGGGTGGTTTCCTGCTGGGAGATGATGTCTTCTTCCCGACTGATGCGCAGTAGCCGGTCCCTTGGCTGGATTTCGATGAGCAGCTCTGCAGGGTCCAGGCTGATGGGGGATACCGAGTAGTCGACGGTTAACCGGAGACCACTTGTAAGCACGAACTCGGCTTCGCGGCGGGTGTATGACTGACCGTTTTCCGCTGCGGCGTACAGGGTTTGGAGGGCATCTTCCGAGTCGATCAGGATTTCGCTCAGTGGGGCACCCTGGCTGCGGGTGATGCTGGTTTCAAACAGGCTTTCAGCGGCCGGATTCAGGTACTGGACCCGCAACCCTTCCCTCAGCACGAGTACCGCTGTGGTAAGGCTGTCCAATATGCTTTTGTATCCGGCCGGTATTGCCATGCTTCCATCCTTTCTGGTGGGCAACGCTGAGTACTCACGCAGTTTTGCAAAAAGCGAACCACATTGGAGTGTTGCGGCGTTGTATATGCGCATTTTGCGGGCATTGCGGTCTGACGGCCCGTAAACGCGCCGTTGTGTAGTGCATGAGTATCATTGCGTTTGCCAGAACGTCGTTCGGGCGCCCTGCGAATGATCAGAGTATGGCTGCTTTGTGGTGCGGACGCACTAAAATAGTGCATTAGGTGGGCTGGGATAAACCTGTCGGGGCGGAAGGGCATGATGTCCGGGCACCCTCTCCCGAGGAGAGAGGGCTCCGGAAAGGTGTGTCAGTTGTTAACGCTGGGCCGATGGATAGTGAACGTACTGGTTTCGCCGCTTTTTATGGTGACGCCGTTGCTGTCTATGATGTTAACGGTAGCGTCGTGGGTACCGCGATACACATTGCGCACCATTACGGTTCCGGATTCGCTCTGGCCAACAGGCTGCCCATCCAGGGTGACTTCGTATTTGTGGTTGTCTTTCAGTGACGGGGAACTGGTTACCGCAAACTCCACGTCACCACTGCCGCTGTGAAAGGCCTCGTCATCGCCAGGAGAAACAAATGACACGCTGTCGTAGGCCGCGCCTTCCTCTTCAACCCTTTCCCTGAGCCTCTCTGGCTCCTGGACAGCCTCAAGCTTGGGAAGGGTAACGGTGGTTACCGGCTTGACGTCGATTTCTTCCGCTTCAGTGCCTTCAGCGGGCTCATCGGTATAGGTGACGTTGCCCTGGGCATCAACCTGACGGTAAACCTCTGCGGAGAGCGGGAGAGCGGCAAGGACGAGAATGCCTGCGACGAATGCGAGCCGTGGTTTCATAGATGCAGCCTGTCTGTTGTTTTATCCGATTATCAGCGCCAGACCTGTGTATTTCAACGCCATTCCTGCCGCGCTTGGTTACATTCCGTTAAGGGTGGGCGCTGCTGTGAGTTCCAGCACAAAGAAGCCCCGCAACAGGGCGGGGCTTCTTTGGCTGCTGACGCCCTATCGCGTCCTGGCAGTACGTCCTTAGCAGGAGTAGTAAAGCTCGAACTCAACCGGGTGTGTGGTCATGTTGAGCTTCTCAACTTCGCCACGCTTCAGGTCAATGTAGCCACCGATCATGTCTTCGGTGAATACGCCGCCACGGGTCAGGAACTCGTGGTCGTTCTCGAGGTGATCCAGGGCTTCCTGGAAAGTCTCGGCAACGGTCGGGATGTTCAGGGCTTCTTCCTTGGGCAGATCGTACAGATCCTTGTCCATGGCATCACCCGGGTGGATCTTGTTCTGGATGCCGTCGAGGCCCGCCATGAGCATCGCCGCGAAGGCCAGGTACGGGTTGGCAGAAGCGTCGGGGAAGCGAACTTCGATCCGGCGGCCCTTCGGGCTGTTGACGTACGGGATACGGATGGAAGCAGAACGGTTGCGGGCGGAGTAGGCCAGCATGACCGGAGCTTCAAAGCCCGGAACCAGCCGCTTGTAGCTGTTGGTCGAGGCGTTGGTGAAGGCGTTGATGG
>CAZFPG010000430.1:0-3294 GCA_964521055.1 uncultured Marinobacter sp. | reverse complement strand
ATCCGAGTCTATGCCGAGGATCCATCAGGCCTCAGCCGCCTGGAAATAGCGGCCAACGGCGCCAGCCTTGGCGATGACTTCACAGCCAATCCGGCCTTCGAAGTGCCCTGGAACCTGGTCGACATTGAGGATGGCGAATACCAGTTGAGCGGTGAAGTCTATGACACGCTCAACAACAGCACTGAACTGTCCCTGGCCGTTAACGTTGCGCTTGAACCACCGGTGGCGCCGGAGGTGACCGGCCCGAAAACCGGCACGGTTACCAACAAGCCCGAAGTTGCACTGAAAGGACTGTCAGTGCGCAATGCGGATATCAAAGTGCTGATCAATGGCATTGAGCAGCCGGACACCTTGAGCACCAATAAGCAGGGCGCATTTAGTGGGACAGTTACGCTCACAGAAGGTGAAAACCTCATCACCGCTGAGGCTGCCTATGCGAACCGGGGAACCTACGGTTCCGCCAGTACACCGGTCACCGTCACCCTGGACAGCACGGCGCCAGATGCACCCCAGGGCTTGACGGCAACCAGCAAGCCCCTAGGCCAGATTGCCCTCTCCTGGTCGGCAGTGGAGAGCGCCAAGGGGTACCACATCTACCGTGGAACCTCCGCCTTCACGGACGTTCAGCAGGCCACTCGCATTACCAGTGAGCCGTTGAACAAAACCGCACACCAGGACCTGCCCGTGGATGACGGCACCTATGTCTACCGCGTGGTAAGCGTCAACGATCTTGGTACCGAAAGCGAACCTTCCCAGTCAGCCTCCGCGGTGGCTGACAGCGAGGCACCCCAGGCTCTGGAAATACGTTACACCCCTCAGGGCAGTCACGACACCACCAGCGGCCGAACCGGCCCGGGCCGGGTTGATATCGAGGTGACCTTCAACGAGAAGCTGAAAACCAAACCCTACCTGGCCTTTACCGTCAGTGGCGGCATGCCGATGGTGGCGGAACTCCAGCGAAGCTATTCGGACGACACGCTCTACACCGGTAGCTTCGTTATCAAGGAAACTTCGGTGTCCGGTACCGCCATGGCCGTGCTCTCGGCACATGATGAAGTTGGCAACCGGGGCACTGATGTCATCGAAGGAAGCACCCTGGTTGTTGATACCCAGGGCCCGGAAGTCGCCAACCTTCAGTTGAACCCAAGCGCCCCGATCAAGAACGAAGCGGACACCAATGGACTTGGCCAGGAAGTGGAAGTGGTTATGACCCTGGCTGACGACGTGAAAGCCGGTGAGCTCCCCACCCTGATTCCGTTCATCACGGACGGAGCCACGGAGCAAACCATCAGCGACTACAGCAACGGACTCACCCTGACCATGGACGGCTCCTCCCAGCCCGGTGCACCGGTCTACTCAGGTCGCTTCCGCCTGCCCCTTTCGGCCGGGCAGGACGAAAACGGTGAACCCGCTGCCGAGCAGATCGGCTTCCAGTACGCCGCCCAGGACGACCTTGGGAACCAGGTGGACAGCATTAGCGGCAACCCTCGCTTCCAGGTCTACCAGGGCGACCTTCCCCCGGTAGAGTCTCCGACCGGTCTCACGGCGCGGGCCCTGCCCGGCGGCAAGGTGGAACTGACCTGGGGCGCTGTCGAGGGCGCTGCCGGCTATAAGTTGTACCGCCAGGCCCCGTCCGAATCTGAGCTGTCTGAGGTGACGGAGCTGAGTTATCCCGACGAAATGCTGTACATCGACGGCAACACGACCGGCCTGGCAGATGGCAATTATCAATACGCCATTGCCAGCATCCGGAGTAAAAACGGCGAAACCTCCGAAAGCGCCCTGAGCGATACCGTAGACGTCAACGTGGATGGCACGGCACCAGACGCACCGGAGAACCTGTCGCTGGAGCTCAATGGCGCAGGCATCGTCGCCCGTTGGCAGCCCCCTGCCAGCGAGGCCCAGGACGGGTTGCTGAAGTACAACCTGTACCGGCTGGATATGCCAGAAGGCACCGAGCCGGGCGATCTGGAAGGCTTCACACCGCTGCAGAACGGCATCCCGGATATCATCGCCCTGGACAGCCGGCCATCGGCCACCGAACACCTCTACGTGGTCACAGCCGTTGATGCGGCTGGTAACGAATCCGTGGCGTCCAACTCCGAATACCTCAACGTGGACTTGTTGCCGGTCAGCGACCTTCGCATCTCCCTGGAAGACCAGGGCCGCCCGGCGCTGATCTGGCGCCACGCGAAAGCCTCTGCGGTCAGCTTCGATGTCTTTGAAGTGACCGGCACCGAGGCCCGCAAACTCAACAGCAGCCTGCTGGAAGATCGCAGCTTCGAAGACCTGGACTACAACAATGGCAACCCCGCCAGCGGTGCACCAACGGACCGCCTGTACCGGGTAGTGGCGGTTGACCAGAACGAAGTGAACAGCATCGGCCACGAACTGCTGATGCCGGCATTGAGTGTCTCCCTTGTGGATGAAGGCGACAACACTGCCCTGGAGCGTGGTGTGATGAACCAGGTGAAGTTCCGGGTAACCAACGCGGGCGAAACCAACGTGGTGCAGGCACGCCTGAAAGTCACCGTGATGGATAACGAAACCCCCAGGGAGCACTGGTCCGAGCGTTTCACCATCGAACCGGGCGGCTTTACCGATGTGCCAGTGGTTATCGGTGGCTATGACAACCTGCCCACCCTTGCATCTATGGACCTGCAAATCGTACTGGAGCCGAAATCCGGCCAGCGCGTGAGCATCCAGCAGCAGGAGGAAGTGACGGTTGGCCAGTCCGCCCTGGTAGCCACTCTGGAAACCGAGGACTTCGTGCGGGGCGCAACCGGCAAAGTACGCGTGGCGCTTGAGAACCCCTCGGATGTGGAAACCGAAGTCCTGATGGCTACCGGTAGCGGCAAGAAGGATTCCACCGAAGTTCGCCTGGTGCTCAAGGATGCAGACGGCAACACCCTCAGCAGCCAGGCCATCCGCCAGGTAACCGGTGACGTGGTGTCCCTCAACAATGGCGATACCATCGCCCGCATCCCGGCCAATGGCAGCTATCGCTCCCAGGCGTTCGAGGTGGAAGTGCCATCGACGGCGCCGGACAACGTTCGGGTGCACCTGGAAATCGACCGCTTCCGCTACCACACCGGGCGGGACACCTTCGTGGCTATCGAAGGCACCCGTGCAAGCAGTGCGGTCGGCCTCAAGGAAACCCCCTACTACGGTGAGGTCAACGACGTAGCACCGGCCAAACTCTTCGTGGGTGAAACCGTGTCGATTTCCGGCCAGGCCATCGATCGCGAGACCACCAGCCCATTGGGCAACGTGCCCCTGACGCTAGTGCTCACC
>CAZFPG010000429.1:0-3298 GCA_964521055.1 uncultured Marinobacter sp. | reverse complement strand
TTTCTGTTTCTCAATATCTAAGGACATTCTCAAGCTCGATTATAAAGTTAACGCCGCCAACACGCGCAGCTTTGTAGTGAAGGCGAAGCCGCAACGGAAAAGCTGTCGCTGTGCTTGGCCTTGTTATGCACTTGTTAAATATTTCTCAAATTTAGAATTCAAGGCTTTTTCTTCGGCTGAGAACCAAGCAACTATTGCATCCACGCTATCCTCCGCCGACTCATACTCCTTACTACTTGGATCGTGGTGTTTAGCATTTAGGCGATCCAAAGCACGCTGAAGCTCAACCCCTTTGCCTCGAAACTGTGGGATTAATATTTCTATGTCTGGCATTTCCATAGGGCCGAGTCGTTCAATTTCCCATTTGAAATCATCGCACTGGTCAAGTAGAGCGGTAGTTCCTTTGAATATGCCGACTACCTGAGCTGTTCGGTATTTCATACAGAACTTCGCGTGGTTCTTCATAAGTTCAAAAGCTCGCAGCCTGCTAGGTCGGAGGTTCTGCCGAATGGCTATTTCATTAGACTTCTCTGCCACCTGACGAGATTGGCGGGCATAACCAGCTGACAACAGCGCAACTACTATAGCCAGAATTGCGATAATATTACTGAGCAAGCAGCTTACGCCTTATGTGCATAACGCTGAAATAAGCGGCGGCCCGTCAGGGGCGTCCGGTGGACGGCCGCCAGGCCGGGAACGAACTTAATTGACTGGTTATACGCTGTCACGCAAAAAGCTTCAGTGACAATACAATTGAGAGGTAGCAAAGAACCCAAAGCACAATCTGTCCTGAAGCCCCCTCAAATTCAAAACCTATGGCCTTGAACTTAATTTTTTCTGATGTTTGTTCAAGAGCTAGAACCAAACCTAGGCTTACGAGTGCAGCTAGCGGTAGGCCGAGTGAAACAAATGGATTGTCCGAAAGGGATGCGTTAAGGGTATCTGATAGCCAGATAAACCCGATAATTCTTACGCAGTAGATTACTGTGATGATGATTAGCATGATCGGAAGCATCCATTTGAACGCTAGGACCACTCGCTTAATCAAATCATTCCCTTTTTGCTCAAAATCACTCATAAGTATCGGTACCGAAAATCGTATAACGCTTGGCACACGTGCCGGTTTGGAGCCGCAGCGCGGCGGAAAAGCGGTCACCGTGCTGCCACTGGTTATATCTCGTTTGCACGACAAGAAGAAACATAGTCCCGCCACTCCCCAAGAATACGACGGCGGGAATCCAACTCTTTTGCATGCTGTAATGCGTGAAATGTTTCTATGTACTTGCTTCGAATGCTCGTGAAGAGTTCATTCTCGAACTGCTCTTGAAACCACTCCCGCTCCTGACTCGTTGGCCCTTCCAGAAGTTCTTCAATGTCCTCGATGTAGTCTGGCTGCGCCCAATTAGACGAGTGCCACATGTCTTGCTTGGGCATTGGCCGCGAAAACAGATAGGGGAGTAGGTAAATGTTGCTTAACATCGTATCCAGCAGGTATCCCCGCGCTTTCCCCAGAGACCCCACCCGGCAATAGGCCAACGCAGCATATAAGAGAAACGCGGGCTCACCAACGTCATCCGGGAACTCCTTCTCGAACCAGTCCAAGAACTCGACTGCTTTTTCTGGAGCATCGCTAAGCACAAAATAAACGCACACCCTGTAGCGTTTCCCTGAGCCGTCCGAAATCGCGTCGAATTTCTCCTTTTCTTTGAGGAGCTCTCGTCGCGCACGGTTAGCGCGGTCTCGAAACTTTTTCTGTTCATCGGTCAGCACAGATCTACCTCAAGAGATATAACGCCGACGCACACCGGCGCCATGACAATGGCGTCCGGTGCTGTGACTTGTTAGTGATTCTTCAGCCATCGTTCACTTTCAGCGATAATCTCGGTTTTGATCTCCTGCAATCCATCACCCCGAGAAGAATCATTTAGATCATCGACGGCGAAGTACAGGCCATACAATGCTTCCACCCCGATGGCGTCACCAACGTAATTCCTCACATCTTTATGTAGGTCAAATCGATCAATGTCTCGCCACAGAATGGATAGCTGAAGAAGCGGGTCAACGTTACCTGCCGCAATCAACTCGATATGGTAACGAACAAGCTGAGAAATAGCGTCTTCAAAACTAGGTATCGAATGCCCCAAATCCCTTACGGCCAACTCAAAAAGAGGTGAGATGGTGTCCCAGTTTTTGATGCTCTCATCCAGAATAGCGACGAGGTGGTCAGAGTAGGCACCTTCCACTAATTGCCGATCTGCGTACTCGACCAGATCCTCGGTGCTCAATCTACCGGCAGCGTATCGAGCGATAACAATTGGCTCAGGATCAGACATTTCCAGACTCACTAACGCTGAGCTTAGCGGCGCCCTTGTAATGGAGGCGAAGCCGCAATGAAAAGGGCGTCCGGCGGCCATCGGCCGCGTACTACAGCGACTTGTTAAATTTTTAGACTAGTAGAATGGCTGAAGCCAAACCTACCAATAGTAAAACTGATGATACCCACATGAATGCCCTACGGCGTGCGGGCGTGAGTATACGATACTGCCTTAACCAGAAATGACCTGCCAGAAGTCCCGAAATACCAAACCACAAAGACGAAACAAAAAAAGCACTGTAGCCATGATAGGTGACACTCGAACCGCGACCCCAAAAAATGGCCTCAGAGTTCAGCAGAAGAAGCACCGTATAGCCAGAAAGGAAAACAGGCAGAACAATGCCCAGTGAAAGTGCCTCGATTTTCTTAAAACGCGGAATCGTATCCATGACCGCCTGAAATTTAACGCAAAGGTAAGCCGCTGGGCGGAGCGTCAGCGTAGCCCAGTCGGCTTGACCGGATCGTAGAGCCCCTTGATCGAACCGCGATAGCCCATTGCACGCGCCGTCGACGGCTTGATCTGCATGAGCCCGACCTCGCCGGCCGCGCCACGCGCGCTTGCGCGATAGTTGCTCTCGATGCGAACCACCGCGGCAGCGAGCCCCGCGGGAACACCATTTTCCGAGGCGTAGCGGGAAATGATGGCGCCATAGCCCGAGCCGGTTGTCTTGCTCCTGGTGATGGATGCGGTGGTCGTCTCGTCTATGTCTTGCTTCACCTTCACGTCCTCGCCGGCAAAACGCCGGATCATCGGGTCATGGCTTTTGGCCGGCGAAACGGCGGCGTTGACAGCGCCGGCATCCGCCTTCACCTCGTCCTCGACGGCCGGCGATGCAGTGACCGGTGGTGCTTCCTGCGCATGTGCGGGGAAAACCGTCGAGGCGTGAGTCAACGCTCCGGCAGTCACGGCTGCCGCCAACATGT
>CAZFPG010000428.1:0-3299 GCA_964521055.1 uncultured Marinobacter sp. | reverse complement strand
TTAAAATTCTGTGTTTTTTTTGGCGTGCGTCCCGGCCCTTATTCCCCGCTTACCCCGAACCCCCCTACCCGATGGCCGGTACTCCACAGTCAGTAGCCGCAACCAATGAATATTGACCGAGTAAGGTATCGAAACCAATCAGCGATAGCAATTGAGCAAAAGCGCAGGTGGCCGCGTGCCGGTATCTGCTGACGGCATAAAGGGTGATTTTTTACCCATTTGTAAGATAGAATAGCGGCCCATTTTTCGGGCAGCTAAGCACACAGGGGCAGCGCATCCATGTTTAATCGTGATATGAAAATCGCCGGCTTTGACGACGAGCTCTGGAACGCCATGCAGGCGGAAGAGAAGCGCCAGGAGGCGCACATCGAGCTGATCGCGTCTGAAAACTACACCAGCCCGAGGGTGATGGAAGCCCAGGGTAGTGTACTGACCAACAAGTACGCGGAAGGCTATCCCGGCAAGCGTTATTACGGTGGCTGCGAATTTGTGGATATCGCTGAGGATCTGGCTATCAGCCGCGCCAAGGAGCTGTTTGGCGCTGCCTACGCCAATGTGCAGCCCCATTCCGGCTCCCAGGCCAACTCTGCCGTATTCATGGCACTGCTCAAGCCGGGTGATACCGTTCTGGGCATGAGCCTGGCCCACGGTGGCCACCTGACCCACGGTGCCAGCGTGAACTTCTCCGGCAAGATCTACAATGCCGTGCAGTATGGCCTCAATCCGGAAACCGGCCTGATCGATTACGATGAAGTGGAAAGTCTGGCCCTTGAGCACAAGCCAAAGATGATCATTGCCGGCTTCTCGGCCTATTCCCAGGAGCTGGACTTCGCCCGTTTCCGTGAGATCGCGGACAAGATCGGTGCTTACCTGTTTGTGGACATGGCGCACGTGGCTGGCCTGGTAGCAGCTGGTGTCTATCCGGACCCGATTCCTCACGCCCATGTGGTTGCAACCACCACTCACAAGACACTGCGCGGCCCCCGTGGCGGCCTGATCCTGGCCTGTGACGACGCTGACCTGCAGAAGAAACTGAACTCGGCAGTATTTCCGGGTGGCCAGGGCGGTCCGCTGATGCATATTATCGCGGCGAAGGCAGTGTGCTTCAAGGAAGCTATGAGCGATGAGTTCAAGGCCTACCAGAAGCAGGTTGTCAGGAATGCCAAGGCCATGGCCGAGGTGTTCTTGTCCCGTGGCTTTGACGTGGTCTCCGGCGGCACCGAGAACCACCTGTTCCTGGTCAGCCTGATCAAGCAGGACATTACCGGCAAGGACGCGGATGCAGCCCTGGGCCGCGCCCACATCACGGTGAACAAGAACGCTGTGCCGAATGACCCGCGCTCGCCGTTTGTGACGTCTGGCCTGCGTATTGGTACGCCGGCGGTTACTACCCGCGGCTTTGGCGAGTCCGAGTGTCGCGATCTGGCGGGCTGGATGTGCGATATTCTGGACAACCTGGAAGACGAATCCGTTAATGACCGGGTTCGGCAGCAGGTCGAAGGCCTGTGTGATCGTTTCCCGGTCTACGCTGGATAATCAGCCCGAACGCACCGTCAGGCGTACTGCAGCGTAACGCCTGACGGATTGCAGGAGCTTCAGTTTATGCATTGTCCTTTCTGTGGTGAAGCGGATACCAAGGTAATCGACTCCCGGCTGGTGGCCGAGGGTGATCAGGTGCGTCGCCGCAGGGACTGCCTGTCCTGCCGCGAGCGTTTTACGACTTTTGAGTCAGCTGAGTTGGTGATGCCCCGTGTGGTCAAGCAGGATGGCACGCGTCAACCGTTTGATGAGGAAAAGTTGCGAGCTGGCCTGATGAAAGCGCTGGAGAAACGCCCTGTCAGCATTGAGGAAATCGAGGCGGCCCTGAATCGCATCAGGTTCCGGTTGCGGGCCACCGGCGAGCGGGAAGTAAAATCCATGCAGCTCGGTGAAGAGGTAATGACGGAGCTGCGCCAGCTGGACAAGGTAGCTTACGTGCGATTCGCCTCGGTTTATCGCAGTTTTCAGGATGTTAACGAGTTCAAGGAAGAGATTGAGCGGCTTTCCGCGACTTCGGGCGACGATCCCGTGGATGTGGCCAAGGCGTTGGCGGATAACCATTCGTCCAAAGGCCAGGCATGATTGACGCTCAGGACACGGCTTTTATGGCAAGGGCGGTGCAGCTTGCCTGGCGTGGCCGTTATTCGACCCACCCCAATCCCCGTGTTGGTTGCGTGATAGCCCGTGGCAGCACCATTCTTGGAGAGGGCTGGCATGAACGCGCCGGGGAGGCCCATGCCGAGATCCGCGCATTGAGTCAGGCCGGGCCGGATGCCAGAGGTGCGACGGCTTACGTTACCCTGGAGCCGTGCAGCCATTTCGGGCGCACGCCGCCCTGTGCCAAGGCGCTGATCGAAGCGGGCGTTGCACATGTTTTTGCCGCCACCAAGGACCCGAACCCGTCGGTTTCCGGGCGCGGCCTGGATATGCTCAGGGAAGCCGGTGTACGGGTAACCGAAGGGCTGCTGGCTGAAGAAGCGGTGCGGCTGAACCCGGGGTTCATGAAGCGAATGAATGTGGGCCGGCCCTACGTCCGGTTAAAAATGGCCGCCAGTCTTGACGGGAGGACGGCCATGGCCTCTGGCGAAAGCCAGTGGATTACAGGCTCAGAAGCCCGCCGCGATGTTCAGCGGCTGAGGGCTATCAGCGACGCCATTCTGACCGGTGTAGGGACCGTGCTCGCGGATAACCCCTCTCTGACGGTGCGCCGGGGTGAGCTTGGGGATATCGGTGATGCCACGGAACCCTCGCGCCAGCCCTTGCGGGTCATTGCGGATCGGGATGCGCGCACGCCTCCTGGCGCCACCATACTTCAGGGAGGCAATGTCCAGGTCTATTGCGCGTCTCCGACGCTGGCCACTGCACAGGCACAGGATCTCGCTGCGCTGGGAGTGGGCCTGAATGGCGTTGCCTGGAAAGACAACGGAATTGATGTCCATGAACTGCTTGACTCATTGGGTGAGCTGGGTATCAACGAATTGCTGGTAGAGGCGGGCCCCACTCTGGCGGGTACCTTTATCAATGAGCGCCTGGTTGACGAGCTCTGGCTTTATCAGGCGCCGGTTTTCCTTGGCAGCACCGGCCGGCCGACGGCCAACCTGCCACTGGAATCCATGGCGGACAAGGTACAATGGAAGGTCTTGGATCGTCGTCAACTGGGCCAGGATCAGAGGCTGATCCTGGCACCGGCTTAACGGATACTAAATTCAAGGTCGGCCGGCGCCGGTAATAGCGTGGTCAGACCAATAGGGTGCAAAAAC
>CAZFPG010000427.1:2145-3301 GCA_964521055.1 uncultured Marinobacter sp. | reverse complement strand
AAGCTCGCGATGAAGTATCATCCTGACCGGAACCCGGATGATGAAGACGCCGACCACAAGTTCAAGGAAGCCAGTGAGGCCTACGAGATACTGTCGGATTCATCCAAGCGCGCGGCATACGACCAGTTTGGCCACGCCGGTGTTGACGGCCAGGCCGGTGGCGGCTTTGGCGGAGGCGGCGGTGCCAGCTTCTCTGACATCTTTGGCGATGTATTTGGTGATATCTTCGGCGGTGGTGGCCGCGGCCGCACCACCCGCGGTGCGGACCTGCGCTACACCCTGGAGCTGGATCTTGAGGAAGCGGTAAAGGGCAAAACCGTCCAGATCCGGAGTCCCGGCCATACCGAGTGTGAAACCTGCGATGGCAGCGGCGCCGAAAAAGGTTCCCGTCCGGAAGCCTGTGGCACCTGTAACGGCATGGGGCAGGTTCGCATGCAGCAGGGCTTCTTCACTGTCCAGCAGGCATGCCCCACCTGTCGCGGCTCTGGCAAGGTCATCAAGAATCCATGCAAGACCTGCCATGGTGCTGGTCGCGTTCAGGAAGAGAAAACGCTCTCGGTCAAGGTGCCGCCGGGCGTGGACACCGGCGACCGTATCCGTCTCTCCGGTGAAGGCGAGATGGGCGTTGACGGTGGCCCTCCCGGTGACCTGTATGTGCAGATTGCCGTTCGCGAGCACTCCATCTTCACCCGTGATGGCCGCAACCTGTATTGCGAAGTCCCCATCAGCATCGTGGACGCCGCCCTCGGCGGTGAGCTGGAAGTGCCCACCCTCGATGGCCGCGTGAAACTGAAAATTCCACCGGAAACCCAGACCGGCAAACTGTTCCGCCTGCGCAACAAGGGCGTCAGCCCCGTTCGTGGCGGACCGTCCGGCGACCTGTTGTGCCGCGTCATGGTGGAAACACCGGTCAATCTCACCAAGCGCCAGAAAGAACTCCTCGAGGAATTCCAGTCAACCCTGGATAGCGGTGGCGGCAACCAGCATGGGCCACGGAAAAGCTCCTGGTTCGAAGGTGTGAAAAATTTCTTTGACGAAATGAAATTCTGAGGGCAGGTGACATGGGCGACATAAGGGTAGCGATCATCGGCGCAGCAGGGCGCATGGGCAAGGTTCTGATTGAAGCCGTTGACGGCACCGAAGGCCTTGAGCTCGG
>CAZFPG010000427.1:0-2045 GCA_964521055.1 uncultured Marinobacter sp. | reverse complement strand
GAAATCATCGAAGCCCACCACCGCCACAAGAAAGATGCTCCCTCCGGTACAGCCCTGCGTATGGGCGAAGTCGTTGCCGACGCTCTTGGCCGTGACTTGAAGGAGTGTGCTGTGTACGGCCGTGAAGGCTTTACTGGCGAGCGCACCCGCAAGGAAATCGGTTTCGAAACCATCCGCGCGGGGGATGTTGTGGGGGATCACACCGTTATGTTTGCCACTGAGGGTGAGCGTATCGAGATTACCCATAAGGCGAGCAGTCGGATGACGTTTGCCAAGGGGGCGATGCGGGCGGCGTTGTGGTTGGATGGCAAGCCAGCCGGGTTGTATGACATGCAGGATGTTTTGGAGTTGAAGTAGGGGGTTGGTTTGAGTTGGTTTGTCGGATTACGAGGCTTGCGCCTCTAATCCGACCTGCATGGGTTTCAGAATAACTCTGAGGCTGGTGGCTGGGTGCTCCCTCCGGGAATGTCTTCGGCCAAGGATGGCCGAAGTCAAGCGCACATGGATGTGCTCGTAGCGTTTCCCGGAGGGGGCACCCAGCCATCAGCCGGTGTAGCGTCAAACCCAAATCAGCATGGACACAAAGCCCCATATTTCTTACAATAGGGCGGTTTAACTGCACCAAGCGTAGCTTTGACAACGCTCTATAGAAAAAGCGGGACGGAGTTCAACTCCCTCTCGCTTTTTTGCGACCTGAATTTGCGCTTGCGTTCCTGTTCGTGACGAACCTGTACGCCACTCGATGAGGATACAAGCCTTGAGTACACCAGCCATCCTTGCACTCGCAGACGGAAGCCTGTTTTACGGCACCGCCATTGGCGCTGAAGGGGAAACCAGTGGGGAGGTGGTGTTCAACACCGCCATGACCGGTTACCAGGAAATCCTGACTGACCCGTCCTACTCCCGCCAGATTGTCACCCTCACATACCCTCACATCGGCAACACCGGTGTCAACGAAGAAGACATCGAATCCGATCGCGTCCAGGCCGCCGGCCTGATTATCCGCGATTTGCCGCTGCTGGTGAGCAACTGGCGCAGCACCGGTTCCCTGCAGGATTACCTGCGAGACAACAACATAGTCGGTATTGCCGACATCGACACCCGCCGTCTCACCCGCATCCTGCGCGACAGGGGCTCCCAGAACGGTGCCGTGGTTGCCGGTGCGAATGCCACCGCAGATCGCGCGCTGGAGCTGGCCAACGCCTTCCCTGGCCTCAAGGGCATGGACCTGGCAAAAGAAGTCACCGCGGAAAAAACCTGGACCTGGAGCCAGAGCGAGTGGAACATCGAAACCGGCTATGGTGAGCGAACGGAATCAAAGTTCAGGGTTGTTGCCTGGGACTACGGCGTAAAGTTCAACATCCTGCGCATGCTGGCGGGTCGTGGCTGCGACATTACTGTGGTACCCGCCCAGACACCGGCATCGGAAGTGCTGGCAATGAATCCGGACGGCATATTCCTGTCCAACGGCCCTGGCGACCCGGAGCCCTGCGACTACGCCATCAAAGCCATCCGTGAAGTGCTGGAAGCCGACATTCCGGTCTTTGGCATCTGCCTCGGCCACCAGCTGCTGGCTCTCGCCAGCGGTGCCAGGTCCGTCAAGATGGGTCATGGCCACCATGGTGCCAACCACCCGGTCCAGAACCTGAAAGATGGTACTGTGATGATCACCAGCCAGAACCACGGGTTTGCGGTGGATGAAACCAGCCTGCCGGATAACCTGGAGGCCACCCATAAATCCCTGTTTGACGATTCCCTGCAGGGCATTCGTCGCACCGACAAGCCGGCTTTCAGCTTCCAGGGGCACCCAGAGGCCAGTCCGGGCCCCCATGATGTGGCGCCGCTGTTTGATGAATTTATTCGCCTGATGGAGGCACGTTGATGCCAAAGCGTACCGACATTAAAAGCATTCTGATCCTCGGCGCCGGCCCCATCGTGATCGGGCAGGCGTGCGAGTTTGACTACTCCGGAGCCCAGGCCTGCAAAGCCCTGCTGGAAGAGGGGTACCTGGTTATCCTGGTTAACTCCAACCCGGCCACCATTAT
>CAZFPG010000426.1:0-3308 GCA_964521055.1 uncultured Marinobacter sp. | reverse complement strand
ATACCGTGGCCGATCATGGGTTCCAGGGTCTTGCCATCCGGGCTGTCGGGCATGCCTGTCAGGCCCAGCATGCGGGGCTGGCTGGGGCCGTAGAGGTCGGCATCCAGTATGCCCACGCGGGCCCCGCTGCTGGCCAGCGCAAGGGCCAGGTTGGTGGTGGTCGTGGATTTGCCCACGCCACCTTTGCCGGAGGCGACCGCAATCAGGTGTTTTACCCCGGGTACTGTTTTCTGTTCCGGGGGTTGACGCTTCTGCTGGTGGGCCGGCAGGTAGGAAACGGGACTGGACATGGCCATACCTCCGGTTATTGTTCCACGAATGCGCGTTCAATGACGTAGTCGCCGGGTTCACCCTGCTGGGGAGAGGCCCTGAAGCCGAGACTGTCGAGCATGGCGGACAGGTCTTTCAGCATGGCCGGGCTGCCGCAGAGCATGACCCGGTCGGTGCCCGGATTCAGTTGCGGAAGGTTGATGTCGCTGGCCAATTGCCCGGATTCGATCAGGGTCGTAATGCGGCCCTGGTTGCGGAAAGGCTCCCGGGTAACCGTGGGGTGGTAGATCAGCTTGTCGCCAATGATCTCTGCCAGGAACTCGTGGCCGGGCAGTTCGCTGGTGAGATAGTCGTGGTAGGCCAGTTCACTGACTTCACGCACACAATGTACCAGGACCACCTTTTCGAAACGATCATAGGTTTCCGGATCGCGGATGATGCTCATGAACGGGGCCAGCCCGGTGCCGGTACCGAACAGGTACAGGTACCTGCCCGGGTTCAGGTCGTGCATCACCAGTGTGCCCACCGGCTTGCGGCTGACAAACAGTGAATCGCCCTCCTGGATATGTTGCAGGCGGGAGGTCAAAGGACCATCCGGCACCTTGATACTGAGAAACTCCAGGTATTCTTCATGGTTGGCGCTGACAATGCTGTAGGCACGAAGCAGGGGTTTGCCGTCCACTGGCAGGCCGATCATGACGAAATGGCCGTTCTCAAAGCGCAGGCTCTGGTCGCGGGTGGTCCTGAAACTGAACAGGGTGTCGTTCCAGTGATGGACGCTGATGACGCTTTCGGTTCCAAGTGCAGCCATGGGATATTCCTCCGTATAGGCTAATTGTAGTGGATGTCAGGGTGAGTAAGTGGCCAGGGATGTCATGGCCGTGATCACAAGCAGGGTGCTGAGCAGGGCGAGCAGCGCAAACGGGCGCCAGCCCTGGGCAATCAGGGATGACAGGCTGGTGCGCATGCCCAGGGCAGCCATGGTAACCAGCAGGCAGGCCTGGGAAGTGGAGGCCAGTGCCTGGCGCAGGTCTTCAGCCAGCCAGCCGAGGCTGTTCATGCCGAAAAGGGTGACAAAACCCAGCAGGAACCAGGGGTGTTCCGCCCTGCCGGTGCTGTTGCGGTTGAGCAGGGCCCCCAGCAACAGAATCAGCGGTGCCAGCAATGCCACTCTCAAAAGCTTGGTGAGTGTGGCGATGTCGCCTGCGGTGTCGGAAACCAGGTAGCCGGCCCCGGCGGCCTGGGCGACGTCGTGAATACTGGCGCCCAATAACAGGCCCGTTTGCGGGTCGCTGTAACCGAGCGTGGCGAACAGGGGGGGCAGCACCAGCATACTGAGGGTGCCCAGGGCGGTAACCCCCACCACGACACCCAGCAGCCGCCGGTCTTCCAGCCTGCCCTGGGGAATAACGGCGGCAACGGCGACGGCGGCAGAAACCCCGCAGATCGCCACTGCCACACCGGCCACCAGGCTTTGTAGCCGTGGGAGCCCCAGCCATTGCCCGACCACCAGGGCGGAGCCAATGGTGATTGGCACGCAGGTGAGCACCACCAGCAAGGGCAGGCTGCCGACGGTCATCAGTTGTTCCACGCCGATCCGTGCGCCCAGAAGGGCAATGCCAATCCGCAACACCTGACGGCTACAGAACTCCACGCCGGGCTGTAGCCGGGTGTCCGCCGCCTGGCTGGCAAAGCCGAAACCCAGCAGCAATACCAGTACCAAGGCGGGTGCACCGTAGTGGTTTGCCAGGAAGCTGCCGGCCAGTGCCAGCACCACACACAAAGCGGCGCCTGGATACCGTAGCCGTGCCGGTGCCCACCAGTGGGTGTCCAGGGTGCGGAGAGTCTGGTTCATGACACCTGCTCGCTCAGTTCCCGCAGGAAGGCCCAGGGGTAAAGGCCCCGATAGTGGCCGTCGCTGAAGAAAAGCTGCAGGCCGCTCACACCGGACAGCTCTACCCGGTCAACGCAGATGTCGGCATCAATCAGGCTGAGCCGGCCGGTGCGTTTGGCCTGGGTGCAATGGGAGCAGGCGCAGGATTTGCGCAGCATCAGGCAGCTCAGCCTGGTGGTCAGGCCATCGGGCCAGCTCAGTTCCAGCTCGTTGAGTTTGCGTTTCAGGCGAACTTCCTTGGGCGGTTCTACCAGGGTTTGTCTAGACACGACGGCCTCCTTGCATCAGGGACGGGATCACCAGTTCCGGTGTTTCGGGTAGCGGAATGTGGCGATCAGGTAATTCCATCGGGCGGGTGCTGCCCAGGGCGGCAGCAGAAACCACTACCAAAGCCAGCGACAGCATCCGCAAGCAACTCGTTATGACAAGTTGGGGCATGGATCAGCGCTCCAGATACTGCATTTTGTCGGGACGATCGACCCAGTCTTCCGCCTCTGGCATGGGCGTGGAGGTCGAGTCGATAACCGGCCAGACCTGGGACAGCTCGGCATTCAGTTGAATGAAGTGGTGCTGATCCTCCGGCAGATCCTTTTCATCGAAAATGGCATCGGCGGGGCACTCAGCAACGCAGAGGCTGCAGTCGATGCAGGTCTCCGGATTGATCACCAGAAAGTTGGGGCCTTCGTGGAAGCAGTCCGTGGGGCAGACATCGACACAGTCGGTGTACTTGCAGCGGATGCAGTTTTCGGTGACAACAAAGGTCATGGCAGTCTCCTTGCAACTTGCAGTGGTGCGGCGGGTAATGGCCAGCCCTGTGCGACGGGCCGGCCCATTGGTCAGGCCGCAGCGTCCAGTTTCGAGATGGCCCAGCGAGCCAGCTTGCGCACGTCCGGATCCGGGTCGTCCAGGGCGGTTACCACATAGGGCCTGCCATCGTTGTGGGCAATGGCGCCCAGTGCGCCGATGGCGGCCTTGCGCAGGTTGCTCATGGCATCCTTCGAACACGTGCCCAGTACCGGTATGGCTTCGACAACCCCCAGTTTGCCCAGGGCATCCACCGCTTTTTCACGCACCTGCCAAAGCTCGTCGGTGGTGGATTCCATCAGGGCGGGTGCGGCCGCCTTATGATCCAGTTTGCCGATGC
>CAZFPG010000425.1:0-3324 GCA_964521055.1 uncultured Marinobacter sp. | reverse complement strand
GAGCCATGGATGGCGGAGCCCAAGCGTCACATGGATGTGCCGAAGGAGCGTGTTTTGGACAGTGGTTCCATCCGTCGGCCTGTGCTCGAAGGTATGAGGGGCAAAGCACCTCAGAAAAGCCCTTCTTTGAGGTAAGTCAATTACTCAAAAATAACCACCAAACTACCCCCATAGGGGGAGCGATTTTCCCCCCAAGCCTCACTACTATAAATGCAGATATTAAATGCATTAATAATGCAGGGGCAAACAAAATGGCACTATTACAATCCGTCGAAACGCGCTACAGCAAACCAGTACTGGTTGCCGTCAACAACCCCATGGAAGAAGACGACCGACTGGCCCCTATGCGCCAGCATGCACTCTTCTCATCATTGAGCGACGACGACCTGAACGCACTGCTGCAACAGTCCAGACGCCTGCGCCTTGGCCATCACCAGCTGCTATATCGCCAGGACATGCCAGCCCACCATTTCTTCTTCGTGGTTTCCGGCCGGCTGCGCCTGTATCGCCTTGATGCCTCCGGCATCGACAGAACCCTGGACAGCATCGCCCCCGGCGACTGCTTTGCCGAAGTCATGATCTACGCAGACCCGGCCAGATATGCCTGTTACGCCGAAGCGCTCAGATCCAGTGAAGTGCTGATGCTACCGGTCAAGGTCTACCAGGAACTGCTCGACAGAAAACCCGAATACACCCAGGCCGCATTGCGCCACTACGCCAAACGCGCCGTAGCCCGCTTCCACGACCTGGAAATAATGACCGTCCAGAGCGCCAGGGACAGACTTATCCGCTACCTGATAGACCTGCTGCCGGCTGGCAGTGAAGAAGGGGGTGAAGTGGAACTGCCGCTGCCCAAGTGCCTGGTTGCATCCCGGCTTGCCATGCAGCCGGAAACCTTCTCACGGATTCTGGCAGACCTGAAATCAAACGGGCTGGTGCGGGTTAACCGAAGCCGGCTGTTCATTGCCGATCCCGCTCGGCTGATTCAGCTTAGCCAGTAACAACCCAAGGCAGGAAACCCAAGATGATCTCCAGCTACAACGAATTACTCAAAGCGGCAAACGCTGAACCCGAGCCCCAGCGTCTGCTGTTCGTATTCTGCCGTGCCGAGCTGCCGGATGATGCCTCCGATGCCGAGAAAGCAGCCTTCGCCAAAGGCGAGGGCGGAGCCCTGACACCGGTGGTCTGCGTTGACAAGACCCCGGATGAAGTCAGTGATTTTGGCGCGCTGGTCGAAGAGTCCCGCCATACCGGTCAGGCCTGGGATGTGGTGTTTGTGGCTGCCATGTCGGGCCGGGGTGGAATGACACCTTCTTCCGATGAAGCACAACAGCCCATGACCATGATGGTGGAATCCCTGCGGCTCGGCCACGTGGGAAACTATCTGCCTCTGGACAGAAATGGCCAGGCCGTGGCTCTGGGGTGAGCGGGGGAAAGTCGAATAAGCCCACCCACTTCCGGGCGTTAACTCCGAGTCAGAGGTCCAGGGCCTCAGCCCCCAGTCATATTCATAAACCGAAGAATCTGAACATCCCCCTCCGTAGAAAAGTGATGCCGCTCCGGCTTCAGCTCCATGGCATTAATGATGGTTTCCCGCAGCTTGTCATTGGTCACCGGATGACCCCGCAGCACACGGCGCAGATCCACCGAATGTTCGTTGCCGAGGCACAGTAGCAGGCGGCCTTCAACGGTTACCCGTACCCGGTTGCAGGTTGAGCAGAAATTGTGGGAGTGCGGTGAAATAAAGCCGACCCGCACGTCGCTGTCCGGCATGCGGAAATAGCGGGCAGGACCGCCGGAATCCTCAGTGGTGGGGACCAGCTCATGGTGCTGACTGATAATGTCGCGAACCTCGTCACTGGTGCAAAGCACCTGCCCACGATCATGATCGGAAATTTCACCCAGTGGCATTTCCTCGATAAAGGTAATATCCACCTTCTTCTTGCGGGCAAACTCCACCAGCTCCGGCACTTCCTGGTCGTTACCGCCTTTCATGACCACCGTATTGAGCTTGATACCCTCAAAACCGGCGTCCTTGGCAGCATCAATGCCATCCAGAACCTGGTTCAGCCGACCCGTACGGGTGATCCGGTGAAACTTGTCGGCATCCAGGGAATCCAGACTGATATTCAGCCGCTTCAGCCCGGCCTTGCGAAGTGGCTCTGCCATGGTCGGCAACTGGCTGCCATTGGTGGTCATGGCGAAATCCCGCAGACCGTAGCTGCCGATTTCTTTCACCAGCTCCAGAATGTCCTTGCGTACCAGAGGTTCACCACCGGTCAGGCGGATTTTTTCCGTACCCAGGGAAACGAAAGTTCTTGCCACCCGGGCAATTTCTTCCAGGGTCAGCACCTGCTGGCGGGGGAGGAATGTCATTTCCTCAGCCATGCAGTAAACGCAGCGGAAATCGCAGCGGTCGGTAACGGACAGGCGCACATAGTTGACAGTACGGCCGAAACGGTCAGTCAGCTTGGCATTGGGCATGCGAATAATTCCTGTCCTCTGCTGTGTGGGTGCTCACCAGTGATCATAGAGAGCATAGACCGATTATGGCAAATCAGCCATAAGAATCCGATACCCCAGCGGGAGTATTACCTCCTGACTCCTGCCATCAACGCGGCTGAATAGCAGCTCGTTCTAAGTTCGTATGCGGGCCCTCCCTGGCCCGGGTTGATCAGGTGCGCAGTTCTTCCGCGGCGACTTGTTCGTCGGTTTCGAGGGTGACCGGCTCCAGATCCGGGAAGAACACGCCCTTCACTACCTGCCAGGTCACTGCCAGGGCGCCGACGATGAAGACCACGTCGCCGATGGTTCTGACCCAGCGCAGGGTTTGCAGGATGTCGCTCTGCATGAAGGCTTCACTGCGTGCATACCACAGGCCCTCGCTGGCACTGGCCACGAACTGGATGATGCCGATGGGCAACAGGCTGGTGAACAGCATCAGTACCAGACCAATGTTCAGCCACCAGAAGCCCACTTTCATCAGCCGCTCGTCAAAGACGATGCGTGGGCGGATATAGCGCAGGATCAGTAGCGCGAAGCCCAGGGCCAGGAATCCGTAGACGCCAAAGAGGGCTGCGTGGGCATGGGTGGGCGTGGTGTTCAGACCCTGGATGTAATACAGCGCGATCGGTGGGTTGATCATGAACCCGAGTACGCCTGCACCCAGCATGTTCCAGAAGGCGACAGCCACGAAGAAGGTCAGCGGCCAGCGGATGTTTTCCATCCAGGGTGCGCGGGACTTCAGGCGCCAGTTTTCCCAGGCCTCGTAACCGAGAACCACCAGTGGCACCACTTCCAGGGCACTGAAGGTAGCACCTACTG
>CAZFPG010000424.1:0-3347 GCA_964521055.1 uncultured Marinobacter sp. | reverse complement strand
ATGGTCCACGTTGTCGTGCACCGAGAACGGCATGGTTTCATTGGCGCCGTACACAGAGCTGCTGGAGGCATACACCAGGTGCTTGACGTCGTTGTGCCGACAGCCTTCCAGGATGTTGGTAAAGCCCACCAGGTTGGCGTCGATATAGGCATGGGGGTTTTCCAGCGAATACCGCACACCCGCCTGGGCGGCCAGGTGAACCACCCGTTCCGGCTTGTGCTCCCGGAACAGCGCTTCCATGGCAGGCCTGTCGGCCACGTCCTTGCGGACTTCGGTAAACCCCGGCTTGCAGGTGAGGCGCTCCAGCCGTGCTTCTTTAAGGGTGGGATCGTAGTAATCGTTGACGTTATCCACGCCGATCACTTCATCGCCCCGGTCAAGCAGCCGATGCGCCAGATGCGAGCCAATGAAGCCCGCCGTACCCGTAACCAGTATCTTCAAAGTCCTTTCTCCCTGTTCCTTCAGAAGGTCAGCCCGGCACTCACAAACGGGCCACCGAGTTCAATATCCAGGCGGTCGTCACTGTCTTCGTAATCAATGCTGATCTGGCGGTAGCCGGCGCGCAGCTGCAACAGCGACACTTCGTACTGGCCATAGGCGTTGTAGTCGTAGACCGAGTCGCCATCGAAGCTGATCAGGTTGGCTTCGCCGCCAACAGAAACACCGGTTAATGGCAGGTCAAACCGAGCTGCCAGATAGGCCATGGGAATGACGCCGTCCACCTCGGTCTGTGTGAATTCACCGCCAAGGGCTGTTTCCTGAATAACCAGCTCACCGTCCAGGTTTCGCGCCGTCAGGCCGAGGTCCAGATTGACCCAGTTATCCAGTACTTCGTAGTAAAGAGTGACGTCAAACTGGGTCAGGTCCAGATCGGAATCCACCTCCACGCCACTTTGAACCACACCAAACCCGGTAGACAGTTCTCCACGCCCACTCTGCTCAATACGGGTGTAATTCAGACGCACGTTCGGCAGTACCGGAACCGGGTGCTCGAAGTAGGCACTCAGGTTGGCATTGGTGTCGCTGTCCAGGTCCAGGTCATTTTCAACGTCGACCACATCGTTGTTTTTACCGGCTTTCCCGGAAAGGTCGGAGTCCCAGTAACTGATGTTGGCGCCAACACCCAGCACGTCGGCGGAGGCAAAGGGGGCAGCAATAATCAGTGAACCACCCATGGCGAGAATCAGTTTACGCATAAAGCACCTGTTTTCTGTTTGGTTTGAACGGATCAGCCAAAACTGATGCCGAGCCTACGCCCCACCTCTTCGTAGGTTTCAATAACATCGCCCAGTCCCTGACGAAAACGGTCCTTGTCCATCTTTTTACGGGTTTCCTTGTCCCAGATGCGGCAGCCATCGGGGCTGAACTCATCACCCATTACAATATCGCCACCGGAGCGGCCGAACTCGAGCTTGTAATCCACCAGCAGCATGCCTGCGTCATCAAACAACGCCTTCAGGACATCGTTCACCTGGTAGGTCAGTTCCTTCATTCTGGCAAGTTCGTCGGCTTTCGCCCAGCCAAAACTGACGGCGAGTGATTCGTTTACCATGGGGTCGTGCATGGCGTCGTTTTTCAGGAACAGTTCGAAAGTAGGCGGGTTCAGTTCCAACCCTTCTTCCACACCCAGGCGACGACAGAGGCTTCCCGCGGACACATTGCGAACCACGCATTCCACCGGAATCATATCCAGCTTCTTGACCAGGGACTCGGTATCAGACAACAGGCCCTCGAAGTGGGTGGGAATACCAGCCGCTTCCAGCTTTTCCATGATGAAGGCATTGAAGCGGTTGTTAACCATGCCCTTTCGGTTCAGCTGTTCTTTTTTCTCGCCATCAAACGCGGACGTATCGTCGCGGAACACCATGACGAACCGCTCGGGATCGTCTGTGCGATAAACAGATTTGGCCTTGCCTGCGTAAAGTTCTTCACGCTTTTCCATCTCGGATCTCCGGATGTGCCCGCACTTCGCGGGCACTGCTTACATTAGTAAAGGTATTCGAACAGCTCGGAGAGCAGCTCTGCTGAACGGTCGCCGCCGGAATAATCCTCGGCGCGATTCACCGTAACCACAATCTCCCCGCCTGTGTTCTCAAGTTCCACATCAAAAGTGTGTTCGGGCTCGGGATCCTCAGTGAACCAACTGAACCAGCCGGATTCACGTTCTGACTCAGGGCGGAAATCAACGAAGAAATAGCCCTCTTCGCGGTTCAGATCCACCACCGGTATACCGGCCTCATCAAGCGAGCGACGCACTTCCGCCCAGGCCCGGCCATAATCAAGAGTCATGACAATCTGCCGGGGGGTTTCGTTCTCCGAAACCAGGCGCACCAGGGGTTCACTGACCATGCCCAGCGCAGCCCGGGAATAGGATTTACTGTCTTCGCGATTACGCAGATGATCGGCCAGATCATTGAGCAGCCGCTTGCTGGTGCTCAACTGCTCCGGGCTGCGCCGGTCCTGGTTGCCCCAGGCGAGCAGCTCGTCGGGATCGTTCTCAACTTCAAAGGTGCGGAACTGGATCTCGGTGGTTTTACGCCGCACACCCGGCGCGATGCGGGCCTGCACCACAATCCGGGCTTCCTGGCCGTCCGGGTTGTCCGGCAATTCCAGCAACTCCCTCGCCTGTTTACTGAAATTCGCCAGCTCACTCTGAATCAGCCCTAACTGGGGACTGTCGTAAGCCACACCAAGCCCCTTCTCATTCATATAGGCAGTGACCGCTGGCCAGAGCCGGCCGGGCACGTCGTTTACCAGCAACCACGCCTGGTCGTCGAGTTCCTCGACAACGTAATTCTCGTCAAGGATGTCCGATGTCATGTCGGGAGGGTTGGGAATGCTGTCGCGGTACATGCGACCAGAATCCGCAGCACTGATTTCACGGATGGGCATCACCGGCGCGAACTTACCTTCGTCCGCCGTTTCCGGCAGCTTAAGTGGCTTACCCTCCGGCTCATCGACGTAGCGCTCGGAACGGTCTTCGATAAAACTACAGCCACTGATGGCCAAAACAAGCATCAGGCCCGAAAGGGGCCTGATGAAATGTACGGATTTTGTGTTTTCTGTCCTGAACCTAAACGCCATCAGGCGACTCCAGTTACGATAGATGATACAGCCCGACTCAGAGTACGCCAGAGGCTTTCAGTGCGTCTTCCACTTCACTATGGAACTTCTTGCTCAGCGGGGTTAACGGCAGGCGAATACCTTCACCAATCATGCCCATACGGTGCAATGCCCACTTGACGGGAATGGGGTTGGCTTCCAGGAAGAGCTTGCGGTTCAATGGCATCAACAGTTCATTGAGCCTGTCTGTTTCCTTCTGGTTGCCAGCAATAGCGGCTTCACAC
>CAZFPG010000423.1:0-3356 GCA_964521055.1 uncultured Marinobacter sp. | reverse complement strand
CAGAAAGCGCTGGAGAGCACGCCTGTGCATGAGTTTGCCGGGCTTTTCGTGATCTGAGTGTGATACAAAAAGGTTACAGGGTATGTCAGTTTTATTTACATAGCGGGAAGCGGAGGTTTCGTAAGTGCCCGAAACTTAATCAATTGTAATTCTGGCACAAGCCGTGCATTCGGTACTCCGGCGTAAGGCAAATGAAATCAGATCAACGGAGTACTGATATGAACAAAGTAACAACAATTATCGCAAGCGGACTGCTCTTTGGTGCCTGTTCCTGGGCAACTGCGGCGCCTATCCTGTCCGTGAGCACCCAGGGATCTATAGCAGCCGGCCAGGCCGAAAGCGACTTCCTGGCAACCCTCAGCGGTGGGTATGTTACGGAAACCTTCGACGACAATACCTTTTATACACCAGGTGCCCAGTCGACCACTATTAACTCCCAGGCAGGCGTCGGTTCCTTCACCAGTGCCGAAGCCGGTTCCGGTGGCCTGTGTGACAGTGGTAGCTACGACTGTAACAACGGACTCGCGGTGCTGGATGCGGGCACAACGCCCTTTGGCGGTCGCTACTCTGTTTCCGGCGACAACTGGCTGGACAGCATGGATGCCCGCGAGATGAGTATTGCCCCTGCGGCCGGCTATAACGCCATGGGTTTCTATATGACCGATCCGAACGATTCAGGCGGTCGGTTCTCCGTTGGTGGCGTGGATTTCAGCTTCGGGGATATCTTCGGTTCCGCACTGGGTAACGGCAGTATCTTCTACATTACGTTGTTTGATATCGCAGGCCTGGGCAGTTTTTCCATTTTCTCCAACAATTCCGATGACGGTTACGGCCTGGATAATGTAACCATCGGCACTGTTACTGTTCCGGAGCCCGGTACGCTGGCACTGTTTGGCCTTGGGCTTGCAGGGCTGGTGGTGTTCCGTAAGCAGAAGAAAGCGTAAGCCAGATCCAGACAGGAAACCGGCAACCCAGGATGTTCGGGTTGTCGGTTTCCTTTACACTCGAATAGATTCGTTTTGTTAGCTGGCGATTGCAGTAACTGAAAATTGCAGTACACTGCTGTTCACGTAACGCTGTATGTAAACGCACTGGATGCGTTTTGTCATTGTTGTGAGCAGCAAAAGGAGTTGGCGTGGCCCACGTCAGATTGTTCAGACACTACATCCACCTACCGTATGTCATCCTCGGCCTGATTGATTTTCTGGTGCTCGCGTTCGCCTTCGCGTTGGCCGTTTTCTTTCGCTATTTTGGTGACCTGTCCTTCTTCCTGGAAAACCTGAACTTCCTTTTGCCATCAGCGGTTGTGTTTTCGGCGATGAACCTGCTGGTTATGGTGGCCCTTGGCGTTCATCAGTCACGCCTGGAAGAAGGTATGTCCGGTATGATGCTGCGCACGATCATGGCGCTGATTGTCAGCATCCCGTTGTGCGGCTTCGCCTACCTGCTGGCAACAGACTGGCTCTGGTACATAGGGTCCAGCAGTGTGCTGACTACAGGCTCCGTGTTCGGCTTTTTCCTGCTGGGCATTATCCGTTCGCTCTTTTTCGTCACCGTTGGCAAGGAATCCTTCAAACGCAAGGTGCTGGTGCTGGGCGCCGGCTTCCGTGCCAGGCAGATTCACGAAGACCTCAGAACACCCTTTAATCGCAAGGGTTTCATCCTGACGGGCTTCGTGCCGCTACCGGACGAACCGATTGAAATCGGCGAAGACTACTTGCTGAACATACCGGTTACCTTGCATCAGTACATTATCAAGAACCCGGTCAACGAAATTGTGGTCGCCGTGGATGACCGCCGCAAAGGCCTGCCCATGGAAGACCTTCTGGAATGCAAGATGGAAGGCGTCAGGATTGTAGACGGCGCTACCTTCTATGAAAGGGAATCCCGAAAAGTGGCCCTGGAAATGGTTACCCGGGGCTGGCTGGTGTTCTCAGACGGGTTCACGGTTTCGTCCGTGTTCGGATTTGGCAAGCGCTCACTGGACATACTCGCAGCCGGCACCCTGTTCCTGGCCGGGCTGCCACTGATGCTGCTTACGGCCATCGCCATCAAGGTCGAGGATGGCCTCAAGGCTCCCATCTTCTACAGTCAGGAGCGGGTAGGGCTCAACGGTAGCGTGTTCAAGGTGTACAAGTTCCGCTCCATGATTACGGATGCGGAAAAGGGCGGCGCTGTCTGGGCGAGCAAGAACGATGCCCGGGTCACAAAGGTGGGGGAATTTATCCGCAAGGTGCGGATTGACGAATTGCCACAAATTTTTAATGTACTGAACGGCACCATGGCCTTTGTTGGCCCGCGCCCAGAGCGGCCGGTGTTCGTGGAGCAGTTGTCGGAAAAGATTCCCTTCTACAGCGAACGCCACCGGGTCAAGCCGGGATTGACCGGCTGGGCCCAGCTTTGCTTTGCTTATGCAGATAATGAAGAGGACACGCGGGAAAAACTCCGTTACGACCTCTACTACATCAAGAACCAAAGCCTGTTACTGGATCTCTTGATTATAATTCAGACAGTAGAAGTGGTATTGTTCAAGAAAGGATCAAGGTAGTTTCGGGACCAGCTCTCCCCGAGACATGGAATCAGACACGGAATCAGAGAGGAATAACAATGTCATCGAAGTATTCACTGCAGGGACTGCTGCTGTCCCTCACGGCGGTAGCGTTTGTTGCGGGTTGTGCCGGCCCCCAGTCTTCCTCCCAGGAAGCCATTAACGAAGCCATCAACCTGCAAACCTCAACCAGTGTCGACGAGTACATACTCGGCTCCACCGATGAAATTCAGATCTCGGTCTGGCGAAATGAGGATCTCAGCATGGTTGTTCCCGTGCGGCCGGACGGCAGAGTTTCCATGCCGCTTATCGGCGATATTCAGGCCGCAGGCAAAACACCAGAACAGCTCTCCAATGAAATAGAGGTTGGCCTGACAGGTTTCATCCGCGAACCCCAGGTAACTGTTGTCGTCAAGTCCATGGGCAGCCATGAGTTCAGCGACCGTGTGCGGGTAACCGGGGCTGTCAATCAGTCCATCTCGGTACCTCACCGGCCCGGTATGACCGTTCTGGATATGGTTCTGAGCGCCGGAGGGGCAAATCCGTTCGCTCAACTCAACAGTTCCATGCTTTACCGCTCGGTGGAAGACAGGATGGTGGCTATACCCGTTCGCCTCGACGATATTCTGAGCAAGGGTGATGTATCCACCAATTACCGCCTGCGGCCCGGAGATATCCTGACCGTACCGGAAAGAAATTTCTGAAATCAGCTACAACCGTTTTTTGATTCAAACCGTGAAACCGGTTAACAGGTAAGACAGATGGCACTTCCACTAAGTCAGCTCCCGTCGGAAATGATCAGAGAGGT
>CAZFPG010000422.1:0-3361 GCA_964521055.1 uncultured Marinobacter sp. | reverse complement strand
TGACGCAGTGCGGGAACAATACCGCGAAGCATCAGTACCAGCCAGAACACGATGCCGAGGAACTTGCCAATCTGCCAGAGGCGGCCAAGGTCCACATACTCGTAACCCTGATGGCCCAGCATGAAACTGAGGTTAGCCGGCATGATCTGCGCGATGGCCAGGAAGTTGCCGATGAATGATCCACCAACCACAACCACCAGGGCCCAGAACAGAAGGTCGACACCCAGTTTCTGGAATTTCGGATCCTTGCCACCATTGATGATGGGAGCGAGGAACAGGCCGGCGGCCAGGAAGCCGGTGGCGATCCAGAACATGGCGGCCTGGATGTGCCAGGTACGCAACAGGGAGTAGGGGAACCAGTCCGACGTGTTGATGCCGTAGAAGCTCTGGCCTTCCACCGTGTAGTGCGCGGTAAAGCCGCCGAGCATCACCTGGAAGGTAAACAGGCCTACCACCAGCACCAGGTATTTGCCCAATGCCTTCTGGGAAGGGGTAAGTCCAACAGCACTCAGTGGGTCCTTGAGCGGCGCTTCCGGTTCCTCATCTTCTTTGCGCAGGAAGGCCCAGGCCCAGATCAGACCGCCGACGCCGGCAATCAGCAGGACCACACTGATTAACGACCAGACCACGTTTTCCGCGCTGGGTTTGTTGTCAATCAAAGGCTCGTGGGGCCAGTTGTTGGTGTAGGTAACATCGCTGTCCGGGCGTTCTGTGGCGGCCGCCCAGGCAGTCCAGAAGAAGAACTCGGTCATCTGCTCGCGGCGCTCGGCGCTGGGCAGGGTGTTTTCCTTCATGGCATAGTTTTCACGGGTGGACTGCAGCTCTGGCGCGTTGCTGAACAGCCGGCTGTAGTAGTCGGCTGTTTCGGCAATGGCGGCAGTCCTGCGTTCCGACAGGTGAAGGGTGCTGGTGGCATCGTCGTAGGTGTTGGTGCGGTATTCGGTCTTCAGGTCGTACTGAAGGGCGCTCTGCTCCTGCCCACTGAGGCTGTGCCAGTCTTGCCCGTACTCTTCCTGGGCAGCGATTTCCAGCCAGGTTTCCAGTTCCCGGTGCAACCAGTCGGCTGTCCAGTCAGGCGCCTGGTAGGCTCCGTGCCCCCAGATGGAGCCAAGCTGCATGCCGCCGACGGACTGCCAGGCAGTCTGGCCGTCGAGAATGCTTTCCTCGGTCATCAGGGTGTCGCCGTTGGCGGACACGACCTGATCAGGAATGGGCGGCGCAGCGCGGTAAACTTCCGCGCCGAAGTAGCCCAGTAGCGTGAAGGTGACCCCCACGATGGCAATCAATAGAAACCATAGGCGACGGTACTTGGCCATGGCAGCTCCTCCTTTGTTAAAGATTTACGTATGATACATCTTTAAAATTAAAAGTAACCAATACGACTCTTTTCTGAAGGGGTAACCCATTGGTGATACCTGATGCCGTTCTAATATCAGCATGAGTATTAAGGAAGAGAATTTCTCTGTTGATTTTTTGATCAATTGCGAATACATTAAAGATGTATGTGAAATAGTGTAATTTGAGGAGGGAGGAGATGGAGAGGCTTCTTGGTTTCGCAAATGGCGCTCTGCTGGCTTCGACCGTTGGTTTGCTGGCCACTATTCTGCTCGCCTACCCGTTTGCCAGTGCTTTACCCATGGCGGGACAGATAGTGGCTCATATCGGAACACTGATATTTGCGACCGGGATCAAGATTTCATACGTCGCCAGGCTGGTCTCGCTGAAGCAATTGGGAAGACCCGTGCATTGAGAAGAGGTAGAATGGCGACATACCGTACTGTCCATGCCCAAGAGAAGATGTGGATGAATTCCTTGTCGGGAAGAACCGGTTTTCGAATCCTTGCGTATACAAGTATCGCATTGGCTGCTATCGGTGTTGTTCTGCCATTGTTGCCGACCACACCGTTTGTTCTGCTTGCTGCCTGGTCTGCAAGTAAAGGGTCGCCTGCTTTTGCCGCATGGCTGGAGAATCACCAGACATTCGGCCCGGCCATAGAGAACTGGCGCAGCAGGCGTGCGATTCCCCGGAGGGGCAAGTGGCTTGCCTGTGTGATGCTTTGTATAAGTTGGTCCGTACTGTTTATCGGCGGTGCGGCACCGGTGGTGCTGGTAGCGACAGGTCTGATGTTTCTTGGCCTCGCCTGTTATCTCTTAACGCGTGCATCGTGCTAACGCTGCATCTGAAGTATTGGAGTTGATGAATGCATATCACCCGTTACACCGATTATTCCCTGCGTGTTCTGATCTACCTGGCGGTGCAGGGTGACGAACTGGCAACCATTCAGGAAATCGCAGACAGTTATGATATTTCCAAGAATCACCTGATGAAGGTGGTCCACCAACTCAATAAAAAGGGTTATATCGAAACGGTTCGCGGCAAGAAGGGTGGTATGCGGTTGCAGATGGCGCCGGCCGACATCAACGTAGGTATTCTTGTGCGGGAAACCGAGCAGGATCTCAACATCGTTGAATGTTTCTCATCAAAGAATGCCTGTCGGATTACGCCCGTGTGTGGCTTGAAGTCCATGCTGGGTGAGGCGCTGACAGCGTTTCTTGAAACGCTGGACAAGTACACCCTGGCCGATGTGATCCAGGACCAGCATCGCCCGCAATTGCTGAGGCTATTGCAGATTGCCTGACTCGTGGCCAGCCACCGACGGGATGGCTGGCCGGGCTCGCAGAATCGTTACTGGGCACCTGCACTACTGAACTCCGGCAATAGCCTGTTGCGCACGCGGTCCGGCAGGGAATACCCGAAGATACGCTTCAGCACTGTCGAGTACTGTTTGGCAAACGTGCCGGTATTGTAGGGGATGCCGTGCTTCTTGCAGACTGCCTGCACCTGTTCCGAGATTTCCGGATACCGGTGTGCCGGCAGGTCCGGGAAAATGTGGTGCTCAACCTGATAGCTCAGGTGGCCGCTCAATACATGCACCCATTTGCTACCGGTAAAATTGCTCGACCCGGTCAGTTGGCGCAGGTACCAGTGCCCCTTGCTCTCACCCTCGCATTCCTCTTCGGTAAAGGTCTCCGCATCCTGGGTAAAGTGGCCACAGAAGATGACCGTGGACGACCACAGGTTGCGGACCAGGTTGGCGCCGATATTGCCGGCCAGCACCACCGGTGCCACCGGGAAGGTCAGCAGCGGAAAGAAGACATAGTCCTTGAAGGCCTGGCGCCCGCCCTTGCGGAAAAAGTCCTTCAGGAACGGGATCTTCTCCCGCACTGAAATTTCCCGGCGCCGGATCCGCTCGGACTCCAGCTCGTGTAGCCCGACACCCCACTGGAAAAACACGCTCAGCAGTACATAGTTGATGAACTGCAAGCTGTGAGCGGGCTTCCACCTGTCATCATCGCTGAG
>CAZFPG010000421.1:0-3374 GCA_964521055.1 uncultured Marinobacter sp. | reverse complement strand
GACCAGGTAGTGCGGCGTGACGCCGAAACGCCCGGAGGCGACCTGCTTGATCTTGGAGACGCGGTCGGCGACGAAGCGCGCCGGGTCCTCGCCGCCCTCACCGGAATTTGAGCGGCCGCCCAGGCGGTTCATGCCCTGCGCCAGCGCCTCGTGGGCCTCCGGCGAGAGAGCGCCGAGCGACATGCCGGCGGAGTCGAAGCGCTTGAGGATCTCGTCCTCGGGCTCGACCTCCCCGATATCGACGGGTTCGATGTCCTCGCGCAGCCCCAGCATGTCGCGCAGGGCGGCGATGGGCCGGTTGTCGACGATCTGGGCGAAGGCGCGGTACTTGTCGAAATCGCCGGTGCGCACGGCGGCTTGCAGGGTCGCCACCACGTCCGGATTGAACATGTGGTATTCGCCGCCGTAGATGAACTTCAGCAGGCCGCCCTGGACGATCTTCTTGCGCTGCAGCCTGGCGTCGCGCGCCAGCTGCGCCTGCTCCTTGTGCAGGTGCTCGAAGCGGGCGCCGCGGATGCGGCTCAGGGTGCCGGGGAAGCAGAGGTCGACGACCTCGTCATCGAGACCGACGATCTCGAAGAGCTGGGCGCCGCGGTAGGAACTGATGGTGCTGATGCCCATTTTCGAGAGGATCTTCAGCAGGCCCTTGTTGATGCCCTTGCGATAATTGTTCTTCGCATCGATGGGATCCATCATCAACTCACCGGTACGGATCAGGTCGTTGAGCACCTGATACGCCAGGTACGGGTAAACCGCGGTGGCACCGAAGCCAAACAGAACGGCAAAGTGGTGCGGGTCACGTGCCCAGCCGGTTTCTACCAGGATGTTGGAGTCACAACGCAAGCCCTTCCCGACCAGGTGATGGTGCACCGCACCGGTTGCCATCATGGCATTCACCGGCAACTCACCTTCTTTCAGATCCTTGTCGGTCAGGATCAGGATCACCTTGCCATTGCGCACGGCCCGCTCAGCGTCGTCACATACCTTCTGGACAGCCTTTTCCAGACCCATTTCCGGACTGTAGCTCATGTTGATGCGTGCAACTTCAAACCCGGGCCGGTCGTTATTGGCAATCTTCAGGTACTTGGCCGGCGACAGGACAGGGGTTGTCAGGATTATGCGGTTGGCGTGCTCCGCCGTTTCCTCAAACACGTTACGCTCGGCGCCAATGCAGGTTTCCAGGGACATCACAATGGATTCCCGCAATGGGTCGATGGCCGGGTTGGTGACCTGGGCAAACTTCTGCCGGAAGTAGTCAGCCACATGGCGGACACGGCTGGACAGAACCGCCATGGGCGTATCATCACCCATGGATCCGACCGCTTCCTGGCCGTTTTCAGCCAGCGGACGCAGTACCTGGTCGCGCTCCTCATAGGACACCATAAACATCTTCTGGTGAATATGAAGCTCGTCTGACTGCATCAGTTTGAAATCGGGGGTGTCCTGGTTCAGCGTGGATTCAACCCGAAGTGAGTTCTCCCGCAACCAGCGCTTGTAGGGCTGGGCTGATTTCAGTCGGTTATCCACGTCCTTGGTGTGAAGGACTTCACCGGATTCGGTATCAATGGCCAGCATCTGACCAGGGCCCACACGGCCCTTGGCTACAACATCTTCCGGCTTGTATCCGTAGGTGCCGATTTCGGACGCCAGGGTGATGAAATCATCTTTGGTGATTACCCAGCGAGCCGGACGCAGGCCGTTACGGTCCAGCATACAGGCGGCGTAGCGGCCATCGGACAACACCAGGCCGGCCGGGCCGTCCCATGGCTCCATGTGCATGGAGTTGTATTCGTAGAAGGCACGCAACTCGGAATCCATGGTGTCCACGTTCTGCCACGCAGGCGGAATCATCATCCGAACGGCGCGGAAGAGATCGACACCACCGGCCAGCAGCACTTCCAGCATGTTGTCCATACTGGAGGAGTCAGAGCCGGTGAGGTTGACCAGCGGCTGCAGGGTTTGCAGGTCCGGCAGTTCCGGAGCACTGAACTTGGCAGCACGGGCAATGGCCCAGTTACGGTTGCCATCAACGGTATTGATCTCGCCATTGTGGGCCAGGTAACGGAACGGCTGGGCCAGCGGCCAGCGCGGCATGGTATTGGTGGAGAAGCGCTGGTGGAAGACACAGATAGCGGTTTGCAGGTCCGGATCACCCAGATCCTTGTAGAAATTCGCCAGATCTGCTGGCATCATCAGGCCCTTGTAGGCCAGTGTGCGGTGGGACAGGCTGCAGATGTAGAATTCAGAATCGTCGCCCATATCACGCTCGGCGTGGCGGCGGCCAACAAACAGCGCGATGGCGAATTCCTGCTCGGTCTTTGCGGCGGGCACCACAAACACCTGCTCAATCCAGGGCAGGCAATCCAGCGCCATCGGGCCCAGACAGCTATCGTCGGTCGGCACCTTTCTCCAACCCATGATCTCGAGCCCCTGCTCCGTGAGGCGCTTTTCAATAGCAGCTCGACCTGCAGATGCTTTACTCTCTTCCGGGCTAAGAAATACCTGGCCTACGGCGAAAAGCCCCTCAGGCTCCTTACCAAACTCCGCTTTCGCGGCCTTGCGCAAAAAGGCATCTGGGCTCTGGATCAGGAGGCCACAACCATCGCCGGTCTTTCCATCTGCAGCGATACCACCGCGGTGGGTCATGCAGGTCAGCGACTCGATGGCAGTTTGCAACAACTTGTGGCTGACCTCGCCCTTCATGTGGGCGATCAGGCCGAAGCCGCAGTTGTCCCTGAATTCATCGGGGTGATACAAACCTGTCATCATAAGCGTTCTCTCGCGTAGAAATGCTTTTCAATCAAAGGGTTATCAATAAAAACACGATAATCCTGCCCTTTGACACTGAAAATGGGGGCTGGCTATTTTACACGCGTAGAAATACGTACTCAAACCAAAGAGGTTTTATTTTAGGGAGCGAACCGGTCAGTTACGAGTGTTGCCGTTGACAACACTCATGCCCAAACACCCTTTCAGGCTATTGATTTTAAATAACTTAAAAACAAAACGGGCAGTTTCAACACGGTCAAAAATCGCGCATGCGCCTGACCCAGGGGGACTGGTCCTGAAGCGACTGGGGAAGCCCTTCAACTGCCTCCTGGGTGGCTTCGAAAGACGAAAAATCGCCGTAAAAACCAACAAACCAGTCCTGCCCCTGCCTTTCGGTGCGGGTGTAACGGATATCTGAAAGCGATTCATATCGATCAATCAGGGCCAGAACCGTTTGCTCCCGATTGCCGGCGATCAGCTGCACAGTCCAGCTTTCACGGGCTTTTATCTCGCCAAGGGCCACAAAATGGGATGGTCGTGATGGTGAAAACTCTGGCTCTGGCTCTGGCTCTGGCTCTGGCTCTGGCTCTGGCTCTGGCTCTGGC
>CAZFPG010000420.1:0-3388 GCA_964521055.1 uncultured Marinobacter sp. | reverse complement strand
ACATGCCCTCACCCCCCGTTATTACTGCACTTTCGTTAAATTGGCGACAAAGTCACCTACTCAATTAAATCCTTATTTATCAATTACTTAAAAACACTAGACAAAAAATGAACCTGAAACCAGTGCTTTGTACACGGAACGCACAACACTGCACCCGCAATGTGCATAAAGTGTTTTAGTCAAGGGGATTTTCGCACTTATTAACAAAAATTTCCCTTGAAAACCGTTGAATTTTCAAGGCCCGGAAATGACAAAGCCGGCCCCGGATCCATCACCTGAAAGGTGTGATCCGGGGCCGGCTTTTTTATCCCTGGCTATGACCTAGCCGAACCAGCGCCTGGCGTTGCGGAACATGCGCATCCATGGGGCATCCTCTTCCCACTCCCGCGGGTGCCAGGAGTGCTGGGATGTGCGGAAGACACGCTCGGGATGGGGCATCATGATGGTTACCCGACCATCCCTGCTGGTAACACCGGTGATACCCGCTTCGGAACCATTGGGGTTGTAGGGATAGCGTATGGTGGCATCGCCACGGTTATCCACATAGCGCAGGGCGACGAGCTCGTTGTCGCTGAGTTGCCCGGCTGAGGTACCGGAGGCGAACTCTACCTTTCCCTCTCCGTGAGCAACCGCAATCGGCATCCTGGACCCGGCCATGCCGTCCATGAAGGCGGATGGAGAAGACATGACCTCTGCCATTACCAGCCTTGCTTCGAACTGTTCTGACTGATTGCGTACAAATCGCGGCCAGCCCTCACTACCGGGTATCAGTTCGTGGAGATTGGACAGCATCTGGCAGCCATTACAGACACCAAGAGCCAGGGTGTCCTGGCGATTGAAGAACGCAGCAAACTGGTCGCGAACCCGATCACTGAACAGGATGGATTTCGCCCATCCTTCACCAGCACCCAATACATCCCCGTAGGAGAAACCGCCACAAGCCACCAGGCTGTTGAAGCCTTCCAGGGATACCCGGCCAGACAACAGATCACTCATGTGAACATCAACAGACTCGAAGCCAGCACGGTCAAAGGCCGCCGCCATTTCAACCTGGCCATTCACGCCCTGCTCTCGCAGTACCGCGACCTTTGGCCGTGCGCCCTTGTTGATGTAGGGGGCAGACACATCCTCATTGATGTCGAAGGTCAGTTGGGCATGAAGGCCGGGATCGTCAGCATCCAGGAGATTGTCGAATTCTTCCTGCGCACAGTCGGCGTTATCACGAAGTGACTGCACCCGGTAACTGGTTTCTGCCCACAGACGCTGCAGCTCGGTGCGCGACCGGGCAATGACGTCGTCACCTTCAAAGGTGTAGCGGATACGGTCGTCCTGGTTGAGGGTACCGATAACAGACGTGTGGTCGCCGAGACCGGCAGCCGAGAATTGTTGCAGCACAAAACCGGTGTCCTCGCGCCGAACCTGAATGACCGCACCGAGCTCCTCATTGAACAGCTCGCGAGGGAACTGGGATGCATCCTCGGCCAGCCCATCCAGTTTGACATCAATACCCGAGCGCGCCGCAAAGCTCATCTCGGCGAGAGTCACAAACAGCCCGCCATCAGAGCGGTCGTGGTAGGCCAGCAGTTTACCGTCATTATTCAGCCCCTGAACAACCGCGAAGAATGCCTTGATGTCTTCCGGGTCATCCAGGTCAGGCGCCACCGCTCCCACGTGCCGGTATACCTGCGCCAGGGCGGATCCCCCCAGCCGGTTCTGGCCGGCCGCCAGATCAATCAGGATGAGGTCTGTGTCGCCGGCGTCTGTAGCCAGTTGCGGCGTCAGGGTTCTGTCAACATCAGTCACCGGGGCAAAACCGCTGATAATCAGCGACAGGGGTGAGGTCACGCTTTTTTGTTCACCATTGTCCTCTTCCCAGACGGTTTTCATGGACATGGAATCCTTGCCCACCGGAATGGTGATTCCCAGTGCCGGGCAAAGCTCCATGCCGACTGCACGAACCGTTTCGTAAAGGTTTTCATCCTCTCCCGGGTGGCCTGCCGCAGCCATCCAGTTGGCGGACAAACGGATATCAGACAATCTGGCAATGGGCGCCGCCGCCATGTTGGTAATCACCTCACCAACCGCCATGCGCCCGGACGCCGGGGCGTCAATAACGGCAACCGGTGTACGCTCGCCCATGGCCATGGCTTCGCCGGTTTTCACATCAAAGGAGCTAGACGTGACAGCCACATCGCTGACCGGAACCTGCCAGGGGCCGGCCATCTGGTCCCGGGCTACCAGACCGGTAATGGTGCGGTCACCAATGGTAATAAGGAAGCTTTTGGAACCCACCGATGGCAACCGCAGAACACGGCTTACAGCATCCTGGAGATCAATTTTTGTGGAGTCGAAAATGGGCTTGGTAAACGAAGAGCGGGAAACGCTCCGGTGCATCCGCGGCGGCTTGCCAAAAAGAACGTCCATGGGAAGGTCAACCGGACGGTCATCAAAATAGGAGTCGCCAAGCTCGAGATGGTGCTCCTCGGTGGCCTCACCAATCACTGCGTAGGGGCACCGCTCGCGGCGACAGAGCGCATCGAACTTCTCCAGGTTCTCTGGCGCAACGGCCATGACATAGCGTTCCTGGGATTCGTTGCACCAGATTTCCAGAGGTGACATGCCCGGCTCGTCACTGGGGATGTCCCGCAGCTCAAAGCGGCCACCCCGGCCACCGTCTTTCACCAGTTCCGGCATGGCGTTGGAGAGCCCGCCGGCGCCAACGTCGTGGATAAAGCAGATCGGGTTGTCGTCGCCCATCTGCCAGCAGCGGTCAATCACTTCCTGGCAGCGGCGCTCCATTTCCGGGTTGTCACGCTGTACGGAGGCAAAGTCCAGGTTCTCGTTACTGGAGCCGGAGTCCATGGAAGACGCAGCGCCACCGCCAAGACCGATCAGCATGGACGGTCCGCCCAGGACAATCAGTTTGGCACCCACCGGGATATTGCCCTTCTCCACATGGCTGGCCCGTATGTTACCCAGGCCACCGGCGATCATGATGGGTTTGTGATAGCCACGGACTTCCTCGCCATCGGCACCCGGCACCAACTCCTCGAACGTGCGGAAATAACCGGCCAGGTTCGGGCGCCCGAATTCGTTATTGAAAGCCGCACCACCGATGGGCCCTTCAATCATGATATCCAGGGGCGATGCGATTCTATCCGGCTTGCCATAACCCAGTTCCCAGGGCTGTGGGTCATCCGGCAGGTTGAGGTTGGAAACCGTAAAACCGGTCAGGCCCGCCTTGGGCTTCGAGCCACGGCCCGTTGCGCCCTCGTCACGGATCTCCCCGCCCGACCCCGTTGCCGCGCCGGCTGCCGGAGCGATTGCGGTGGGGTGGTTGTGGGTTTCCACCTTGATGAGCAGGTTGGTGGGCTCCTCGCTTACCTCG
>CAZFPG010000419.1:0-3388 GCA_964521055.1 uncultured Marinobacter sp. | reverse complement strand
GACCTGCTCCAGAACCAGGAGCTGCTGACGTCCCTGCTCACCAGTAGGCAGCATCATGTGGTGACAGCCAGCAACGGATATGATGCCGTTGCCAGATTTTCTGAACAGTCGTTTGACTTGGTGCTGATGGATGTTCAGATGCCGGAGATGAACGGCCACGCCGCAACCCGTGCCATACGACGTATAGAAAAAGACCAAAAGCTGAAACGCACACCCGTGATTGCGCTGACCGCCAGCGTACTGGAAGACGACCGACGCCAGGCAAAAGAGGCCGGCATGGATGGATTTGCCACCAAGCCTATCAGCCTGCCTGATCTGACGGCTGAAATGGCACGGCTTCTGGATCTACAGGTAACACCGGTAGCACCTGCTCCGTATACCAGTGATCAGGTTGTCGACAAACGGACGGTCGACCAACTATGGCCGGATGAAGCCAGCCACCAGCGCGCAGCGAAACAATTTCTGGAGGCACCGGAAAATCAACCGCAAGCCCTGCGCGCATGGAGCGACACGATGGCGTTGTCGGCCGAGGTTCACCGGCTCAAGGGTATTACCGGCAACCTGGGGTTCGCGCTACTTGCGCAGGCATTGTCGGAGTTTGAAACAACACTCCAGCAGGGCGCCACCTCAAGGGAACTGCCGTGGGAAAAAGTTCAGGCTCAATTTTACGCGGCCAACGAATGGCTGCTGGCGCAACAACGGATTGGTAGCGACGCACCGGAACCGGAAAATGCCCAGGGCGGTACCGACCTTGAGGCCCTGATTGCGTTGATACTAAGACTGCGGCACGGCGAAATACCCGAGCAGGATTTTGCCAGCATTCTGCCCACCCTCCCTGATGCCTGTGCCCGGGATGCCGCAGCCGCATTGGATCACTTCGAACCGGAGAAAGCCGCCATTATTCTGGAGGAATATCGAATGACCCTGGAGGTGCTTTAATGCTAACCGACACCAAAACCCTCTTGCTGGTGGATGACGAGCCCGCCAACCTTCAGGTGCTGCGTAACATATTGGCTGACCAATACCGGTTGCTATTTGCCCGTGATGGCGAGCGGGCTCTGGAACTGGCCAGTCGGGAAAGGCCCGACCTTATTCTGCTGGATGTAATGATGCCGGGAAAGTCCGGTCATGAGGTATGCAAGGCGCTGAAGCAGAAGGACGACACCAGCGGCATTCCGGTGATCTTTGTAACCGCTCTTTCAGACGTGGATGACGAAGCCCTGGGCTTTGATCTCGGCGCTGTCGACTACATCACCAAGCCGGTGAGCCCACCCATTGTCCGGGCTCGGGTCCGCAATCACCTATCCTTGGTACGGATTGATGAGCTGGTGCAGACAAGACTCGCGGTGATCCAGCGCCTCGGCCGCGCCGCGGAATACAAGGATAACGAAACCGGTCTGCACGTTATCCGAATGAGTCATTTTTCCAGGCTGATTGCCCTGTCTGCCGGTGCAAGCGAGGCTTGGGCAGACACCCTGATGAATGCCGCCCCGATGCACGATGTGGGTAAAATCGGCATTCCCGACGCCATCCTTCAGAAACCGGGAAAACTGGACGAAAACGAATGGGCCGTGATGCAGAGCCACGCCGAGATTGGTGCTGAAATCATCGGGGAAGATGGCTCGGAACTGCTGAACATGGCCCGTGAAGTCGCCCTGAACCACCACGAAAAATGGGACGGCAGCGGTTACCCTGCTGGTATACAGGGCAATAACATTCCACTGTCTGCCCGCATTGTTGCCCTGGCAGACGTGTTTGACGCCCTGACCAGTGAGCGCCCCTACAAAAAGGCCTGGTCCGTAGACGACGCCATCGGGCTGATCCGGGAGCAGAGCGGCCAACACTTTGACCCGGAGCTGGTAGAAGCCTTCTTCCGTTGCCTGCCGGATATTCTCATCGTACGCGACCACTGGCAGGAATAACCTGCCCTGGCGGCACACCCTCAGCCACTTTGTCTGTCACCATACAGCTGGGCATAAAGCCCCTGGCGGGCAATCAGATCGTCGTGGTGCCCCTCCTCTGTGATGTAGCCATCCTCAAAGACATATACCCGATCTGCCTGTTTCACCGCACTCAGCCGGTGGGCGATGATCAGGGTGGTACGCTGGCGCAGGAAGGATTCCAGGTCCTGGTGCAGCTGGAACTCGGTTTCCGCATCCAGCGCGGACGTGGCTTCATCCAGGATCACCACCGAGGGATCCGACAGCACCATCCGTGCAATGGCCAGCCGCTGGCGCTGGCCACCGGAAAGCCGAACGCCCTGACGGCCGATCATGGTGTCCAGCTGTCGGGGCATTTCCGCCACGGTTGTGTCCAGTTGAGCGATGGCGAGCGCCTGCCACATCTCTTTATCAGTCTTGTCACGGCCAAGGGTCAGGTTCTGGCGTACCGTATCGTTGAACAGTGCCGGGTGCTGCAGCACCGTTGCCACATGCTCACGCAGGCAGGGCAGCCCGATACGCTGAACCCGGACGCCTCCCAGCAGAACCTCCCCCTGCTGCGGTGTATACATGCCCAGGATCACCTGCACCAGGGTGGACTTGCCACCACCACTGGCGCCGACAACCGCGACCTTTTCTCCCGGCTCAAGATGCAGGTTGATGCCCTTCAGAACGGATTCCTCACCGTAGCTGAAGTGGATGTTCTTCAGGGTAAGACCAACAGTGTGCCTGTCCCGGAAAGGATTCTCCAGCGCGGGATAACGGGGCTCCTCTTCCAGTTCCAGCAAGCGGTTGATACGCCCCAGCGCCGCATTGGCGGCGAACCAGGCGTACTGCATGTTGAGCATTTCCTGTACCGGTGTCAGCATGAACCAGAGATAGCCAAAGATGGCGAACATCATGCCGATACTCAGGTCACTGAACAGCACCGTCACCATGGCGGCTGCACGGAAGGTATCCACCCCGAACTGGAACAGGGCAAAGCTGGCCCGGGTGGCGGCGTCGCTGCGCCATTCGAACTGGATGGCGTGATCCCGGACTGTGCGGGCGCGGCTTATCAGTTGTCGCAGGTAATGCTGTTCCCGGTTGGCAGCCCGGAGCTGGTGTATAGCATCCAGGGTTTCCGTCAGGTCACCCTGGAAATCCTCGTAGGCGCTGTTTTCCTGGCGCTTGAGGTCCTTGACCCGCTTGCCGATCAGCATGGTTGCGAAGATCACCAGCGGATTGAACAGCAGGATCAGCAGGCCCAACTGCCAGTGCACCCACATCAGCACCATCGCGGTTCCCGTGACCGTCAGGCTCGCCACCAGGAAACGGCTGATCGTCGTACCCAGAAACTGGTCAATGGTGTCCAGGTCGGTAATGAAATGGCTGGTGATGCCACCGGAGCCCCGTGTCTCGTACTCTGACATGGCCACCCGCTGCAGCCGACCCAGCAGGCGCGAGCG
>CAZFPG010000418.1:0-3390 GCA_964521055.1 uncultured Marinobacter sp. | reverse complement strand
GGCGCCATCCATGGGAATGAGCAGGTGAGCCCCGGCAATCAGAACAAAGCCAGCGATCCGGACGTATTCGCCACGGTCAACGGTACCCCTCTGGGCACGAACCTCTACCACTTCCTGCTGGGCTCCAGGGAGCAGGATAACGCGGATCGGCAAATCCACGACGATGGCTTCGATGCCGAGATGAGCCGCCAGCAAACGGCAAAAGATCTGGTGATGACCGAGGTGCTGGCACAAGAGGCAACCCGGCTGGGCATGCACGAGTCCGAGCTGGTGGAAGTGGAAATGGCGATGGCCGAGAAAACCCTGCTGGCGCAGCTGTATGTTAAACAGCTGATGGACACCATGGAGATCGACGAATCCGAGATACGCCGGCATTACGACGAGCAGCGAGATCAGATCATGTACCGATTCATGATCTGGCGCACGACCGATCAGGACCGTGCGGTGGAAATCCTGAATGCGCTGCGGGCTGGAAACGACGCAGGTGCCAGCGATGATGATGTGATCGAAACCCCCTGGTTGCGGGACACCGATATTGATCCGGAGGTAAACCATAGGGTGCGGCGGCTGAGTGTGGATGAGTTTGCGGACGACCCCGTGTTCCAGGATGGCTACTGGAAAGTGGTCCAGGTTATTGACAAGCAAGTCATGGCGAAGCAAAGCTACGAAGAGGAAAGGGAGATGATCAGAGCGGAGCTGGTAAGCCAGAAGCTGGACAAAAAGCTTGAGGAGCTCGCCGAGAACGCGTCGATCGTTTTTAATGATCAACATGTCACCCGGCCAACGGACTAACCGGACCATGGCGGCAAACATCAGGTCAGCGAGAATACTGTCAGGCGCCGTCCTGCTCGGGGTCGGCATTGTGTGCCTGGTGTTTGCCTATATCTTTCTTGCCGAGCCGGAAAGTAACGACAACTCACCGCAGCCCCCCCCGGAAGCAGAGTCCCAGGCGGCTTCGCTACACCCTACCGACCACCGCAATTCAGAGACCGGAGCTGAGACAGCCTCCCCGATTCCGACCACGGCTCCGGTAGGCCAGGGCGCAGAGGAACCAGCGGCTCAAGCCCACTCCCGGTTGCAGGAAACTGAGCTCAAACACCTGCGCGAGGTGTTTAAGAACAGCGTCGCCCCCTCATTCCAGTACGATTTCCAGCTAGACCGAGAGGGTCGCGCAGCGATTGATGCCTTCGTGGCCAGCATGCCAGACGGCCTGGGCAACGAAGATCTGGACACCCTCACCACCATGATCGAGAGCCAGCTCTCCACGCCGGAGGCGGAAGATCTGGCCTTTATCATCACGCACCTCTATCGCCTGGAACAGGAAGAAGCCCGCCTCATGAATGATATCGGGCCGGTGACCACCATGGCCGACCAGCAGGAAGCGCAGGCGCAGCTCGAACAGTTACGTGATGAATGGTTCGGGCCGGAACTGTCCGACCGGCTGTTCTCGGACACCGATGATAGCCAGTCCAGCGCAACAGCAGACTCACCCGATGACAATAGCACCAGTGAAACGCCGGAACCCCGAAATGAAGAACAGGCCGAGCTGGCGGATATCGAAAGTGTCTGGGAGCAGCGATACCAGGCGTTTCAGGCGGAAAAACGCTTCATCGACAACGCTGGCCTGGACCAGGCAGAAAAAGACCGACAGATAGAGGCCTTACTGCAACAGCACTACGCCCCCGAGGAGCGCGATGCGGCAAAGGCATTTGGACAACTCAGGAAGTAGCGGCGGACGGTTCCTGATCACAGGTCTACAATAACGCTATACAAAGCGCCATTGATGGAGTCACAGAGCGGGAGGAGCTGCATGGCTTCTGACTACAATATACTACGGATATCCCAGGATGATCTGGCGCCGATGAAGGCATTGCTGGACCTGTTCGGAGAGGTGTTTAACGAGAAGCAAACCTACGTTGGAAACCGGCCCACTGATAGCTACATGCGCCAGCTTCTGGGAAGCGATTACTTCATTGCACTCACGGCCTTGAGCGATGAAGAAGTTGTAGGTGGCCTTGCGGCCTACGAGCTCAGGAAATTCGAGCAGGAGCGCAGCGAGATCTATATATACGACCTCGCGGTGTCAGAGGCCTACAGGCGACAGGGTGTGGCGACTGCGTTGATACAGGAACTGAAAAGAATAGCAGCTGAGCGCGGAGCCTATGTCATCTTTGTTCAAGCCGATACCGGGCCTGAAGACGAAGCAGCGATTGCCCTGTATTCTAAACTTGGAATACAGGAACATGTGCTGCACTTTGACATTTCCGTGTCTGGTCATACGGAATCCGTGGGCGCTAACATTGAAACACCTACTTAGTTACACATAAAGGAACCAACATGCCAAGGAAGACATCACTCAGTATCAGGGCATTCATTCCACTTGCATTATCCACTCTGCCCAGCCTTGCCCTTGCCGGCCAGCCCACACCTTCTGACTATATCGACAGTAAACCTTTGCTGATGGAAGTCCGTTACTGCGAGTGCCGGGCCACAAAACCCGACAGCTCTCCATCCGACCTGTTGCCAGAGTTTAGGGATAAGTCAAAGGTCTTAAAGGTGGGAGTGACTGCCGAAGATAAGGGTTTTGCCTCGTCCGGGGAGTTTTCCATAGGCTATGAGGTCAGCCCGGTAGATGATTCCTCCGGGCCATTCCGGTTCACCTATCTTGGCAAATACGAAACCAGCGATGGCAGCATTGCCGGCCAGGGGGCGCTGATACTGGAAGAAGGTCAATGGCTCAGCCTTTTCGGGTCCGATCACCAAACCGAATCCGAATCTCAACACATTGGTGTCGCGGTAAGATTGGTCGAGGCGAGTGGCTACTAATGCCGGGTTCTATCTAGAACACCAGGGCAACAAGGTCGATTGGGAACATCAATCACCACTGCTCCCTGTCCTCTGCACTTTCCTCGGCTTCGATTTCTGCCTTACGCTCCTGGATTTTCTTCATCTTTTCCTTTGATATCGGCATCTTGCCGCTGTCACGCAGCATGAACAGCCCGCCAAGTACCAGGGCAATGGCACCAAGAAGGAAGACCCATCCTATCGTTGGCATAAGCATGACTCCCTGACCGGATTGGTTTCCTTTATAGTGGACCACATAGCTTCAAACCTACAACCAGATTTCGGATATTACTCCATGTCCTTTGCCAGAATTTACAACCAGGCGGCCAACCGCAAGGGAGGAGAGGTCGAATTACGCACACTTCTGCCCCGGGTGGCAGGCCCCGGTGAACTGGAAGTCCTGGGTGATGACCGCTACCTGTCAGAGGTTACCCGCTGTGTGTTCAAGGCCGGCTTTGTATGGCGAGTGATTGAGAACAAGTGGTCGGATTTCGAGGCCGCGTTCAAGGGGTTCTGGCGACTCGACGCGCCGGGGTTGGCGGAGGC
>CAZFPG010000417.1:1507-3392 GCA_964521055.1 uncultured Marinobacter sp. | reverse complement strand
CCTGACTGGCTGGTACCTGTACCACCTGATGACCTTTTGGACCCTCCCGAACCGGTTGGTGGAGTGGGAGGTCAAGAAGATCAAACGCATGAGCGGGAAGACACTGCCCAAGGCAATGGTGGAGTGGTCTGAACCGTTGCCGGAAGCGGAGTGGGCCAAGCCCAGCGACACCTACAAACGCCTGAGCCAGAAGGTTCGCGAGAAGCAACAGGCCCGGCCCGGGCATTTGGCGTACGAGGTGTTTGCGGAGGTGTATGAGGAAGAGGGCCGTGTGCCGCAGGTATCAAACATCTGATGAAGCACTAAAACCTTTTCAAGGAGGAAATGATGACAAATAGTGTAAACGCAACCTGCACAGCCTGTAACGGCGACATTCAGCTAGCACAAGCCGAGCTTGAGCAGCTTGGGAGATCGGAACCCGTACCCTGCAGTCGATGTCAGACGATGGTAAAGATCAAGACCGACCCGGGCTCAGAGCGCAGAACAAAGCTATCGGTGCTTACCTTAACTATCGGCGCGGCAATCGTTGCCATTGTGGCGTTAATAAACCTCTTTGGTGACGCTGGTTTTCCGACCTATTTTGTTGCGATCCCGTTCCTCATCATTTCAACGTTGGTAGTGTCCGTCCTGAACAAGAGTACTCTAAATTTAGAGAGTGCTGAGTGAGCATGAGTCTGGCCCGAAGGGTGACACACTCATAGTGGACGCACCTCTCCGACCTTGACTTTGACAGGTTCAATTGCCGAGCGCTAGAAAGCTAAGGTACTCGATAGTCAGAAGGGACAGCCGCAATTGCTTGGCAGTTCGAGATAGCAGGAAAATCGATGATTGGCCACTGGTTAGCGAATAAAATCCTGGATCCACTGCCTGTCTGGCTGCAGGTGGTAATTGTTCTGGCAATCCTCAGCCCGATTGTCTGGAACTATACCTTTATTGCGAAAGAAACGGCTTTCGTTGTCCATAACCATACAGAACGACCTATCTCAGAGGCCATAGTAGGCGATGTCTGGGTTGGGAATGCAGTCGCTTTCAATGGGTATTCAACCGGCAGTGGTGTTATTTGTTGCGCTGCGGTGGATAAAGACAGGGTTGACGTTACGTGGGGGCTTAGTATTACGCAAGATCAATATGAATCTGGGATTAGAGGAGAGAAGAGGGAAAAGGAAGTTCTTGTCCCAGAACGCACTGATGGTGATTTTTATCTCCACGTTCATATATACCCTGATGATGCAGTTAGGCTGTTTTGGAGCGAGACGACCCAGTCCAAATTTCAAGTAGTCAGGGGCAAGCTTGGCCATAGAGCTTTGTAGGCTACCCTACTCCCCACACTGCGAATCCTCATCCTCAACAACCAGATACCGAACCGGCAGATCCGGTAGCGAGTTGGCGATCAATTCCTCCAGCCGGCCGGATTTCCGTAGCTCACTCAAGCCCTCGTTAAACTCCTCCAGATATCGCTCACTATCTGGCACCTGCCGGGAGAGGATCAGGTAGAGGTAATCCGACTGCAACGGGGTGGTGTGGAAAGTGATCTTGTCACCCAGGTTCAGTTTCTTGACCATACCCATGCCCACGGCCGGTTCCATGGGGAACAGGTCGATTCGTCCAGCGGCCAGCTTACGGAAGTTTACCTCGTCCGAGGTGGTAAGATCAGCGCTGATAGTTCCGGCGGCGACAGCTTCCTCAAACTTGTCGCCGTAATTGTAATCCTGCGTCAGGCCAATGCGATAGCTTTCCAGGTCACTCACGCTGTCCCAGTCAAAATCCATGTCCTCGCGGTGAAACAGTACATAGTTATGAGCCACGATGGGGTCGCTAAAGTGGAAATGTCTGAGCATTTCCGGGCGACAGGTCCAGGCGACCGAGCCATCCCAGAGGCCTTTTT
>CAZFPG010000417.1:0-1407 GCA_964521055.1 uncultured Marinobacter sp. | reverse complement strand
CACGGGATCGCCTGCCAACAATTCGATACGTGACCAGAACCGCTTGGGGAAATGCCTCAGGGCCGGGCCGCCGCAGTGGCTGAAGAAGCTGCCCCAGAGCCCTCGCAGAGCCATGGGAACAACGGGTACGGGACGGCGTTCGAGGATAACCTCTACTCCGCTGCGGAAGGTCCCGATTTCTCCATCGGAGGTCAGTCGTCCTTCGGGGACGATGCACACCACGTTGCCGGCATCCAGTTCTTCGTCAATGCGTTCGAAAGCTGCGTCATAGATCTCTGGCACCCGGTTGCGGGACCCTATGGGAATGGTTTTGGCGAGCCTGAAAATGGCACCGAGTATCGGCGTCTTGAATATGTGGTAGTCCATAACGAACCGCACCGGTCGCCTCACGGCACCCGCAATGACCAGCGCATCCATATAGGTAACATGGTTGCAGACCAGCAATACCGGGCCTTCCTCCGGGATGCGGTGCAGGCCTTCGTGGCGTACCCGATAGATGGTGTGGGAAAGCACCCACACGATAAACCGGAGGGCAAATTCCGGTACCTGCTGGTACACGAAGCCCGCCACCACCAGGTTCATGATAGCCAGCACCAGGAAGAACTCGGGAATACTGATGCCGATAACTCCCAGCATAAGGATGCCCATAAGTGCGCTGACCACCATGAACAGGGCGTTGAATACGTTCAGGGCGGCAATAACACGGGCTCGCCGGTCCTCCGGCGTTTCCCGTTGCACAAACGCGTAAAGCGGGACGATAAACAGCCCGCCAAAGAAGCCTATGCCCAGCAGGTCGATGGCTACCTGCCTGTGCTGGCTGTCGCTGAGAATCATCCACCAGTCGGTGGGTACCGGGTTGGCAGGCATGTTGAAGTAGAGGTCAAGGCCGAAGAGGCTGATGCCCAGGGAGCCGATGGGCACGATGCCCAGTTCGATCCGGTGGCCGGAAAGCCGTTCACAGGCCACGGAGCCCAGTGCGATACCAATGGTGAAAATCGCCAGCAGTAGGGTGACAACGGTCTCGTCGCCCATGAGATCGGTCTGGGCAAAGCTGGGAAACTGGGTAAGGTAAGCGGCACCGAGAAACCAGAACCATGAAATGGCCATGATGCATAGCAGAACGGAATGATTCTCCGCAGCCAGCCGCATCAGGCGCCAGGTTTCCTTCAGGGGCCGAAGGTGCACCTTCATATCCGGATTGGTAACACCGGTCACCGGTACCTGCCGGGCGGCGAGATAGCCGATGACTGCCAGGGCCACAACCCCGATAGCGGCCAGCTTCTCTGGCTGGTCACTGGCCATCAACAGGCCCGCGGTGATGGTTCCCACAAGAATTGCCACGAAGGTTCCCATTTCCACCAGGGCGTTACCGCCCACCAGTTCGTCATCCCGGAGCACCTGGGGCAG
>CAZFPG010000416.1:0-3393 GCA_964521055.1 uncultured Marinobacter sp. | reverse complement strand
TGAGTGTGGAAATCACCAAGCCTACCAAGACCTCCCGCGACCTTTCCCTGGCGTACAGCCCCGGGGTTGCCGAGCCGGTCCGCGAGATCGCGAAGGACCCAGAGAACGCGTACAAATACACTGCCAAGGGTAATCTGGTAGCCGTTATTTCTGATGGATCTGCGATTCTTGGTCTGGGAAACCTCGGTCCCCTGGCGAGCAAGCCGGTCATGGAAGGCAAGGGCGTGCTGTTCAAGCGCTTTGCCGGTATTGACGTGTTTGATATCGAAGTCAATTCCGAAAGCCCCCAGGCATTTATTGAAACCGTCGAGCGTATCGCCGACACCTTCGGTGGCATCAACCTGGAAGACATCAAGGCACCCGAGTGCTTTGAGATTGAACGGGCTCTGATCGAGAAGTGCAACGTGCCTATCTTCCACGATGACCAGCACGGTACTGCCATTGTAACGGCGGCAGGCATGATCAATGCTCTCGAGCTTCAGGGGAAGAAGATTGAAGAAGCTAAAGTTGTCTGCCTTGGCGCTGGCGCAGCTGCCATTGCATGCATGAAGCTTCTGATCAGCTGTGGTGTTCGTTCCGAGAACATCTTCATGCTGGACCGCAAGGGTGTGATTCACTCTGGCCGTGATGACCTGAATCAGTACAAGGCAATGTTCGCCAATGACACCGACAAGCGCACACTTGATGATGCGATGGATGGTGCGGATGTGTTCCTTGGCCTCTCAGGCCCGGACCTGGTAACTGCGGAACAGCTCAAGCTGATGGCGCCGAATCCGATCGTGTTTGCCTGTTCCAACCCGGACCCGGAGATCAGTCCGGAAGTGGCGCTGGCCACCCGTGATGATCTGATCATGGCAACAGGTCGGTCTGATTACCCGAACCAGGTAAACAACGTACTGGGTTTCCCGTTCATCTTCCGTGGTGCACTGGACGTGCGTGCAACTGCGATCAATGAAGAGATGAAGGTGGCGGCGGTTCACGCGATTCGCGAGCTGGCGAAGGAGCCGGTCCCGCAGGAGATCTGCGAAGCCTATGACGTTGCAAGCTTCGAGTTTGGCCGGGAATACATTATTCCCAAACCGATGGATGTGCGCCTGCTGGAAGTTGTTCCGGCCGCGGTTGCGCGTGCAGCTGTTGACTCTGGTGTTGCGCGTAATGGCTACCCTGCTCATTATCCGCTGAAGTCGATGGACGACATCATCTGATTGAGTCGTTCCAGGGTTTCAGGCAATAAAAAACCGGCGGAGTTCATACCGCCGGTTTTTTTATGTCCGTGAGGAAGTGGGAAGTGGCTGCCCGGGTGGTCAGAAAATCTCTCTGGACAGTCCTCCGTCGTCACCGTTATCGCCATTACCTGAGGAATCGTTCTGCGGGTCCAGTGGTGGTGGCGCGTCTTCTTCCCTGAACAGCTCGAACATGGCTCCGTCCTGTCCCGGACGTGCACGCTCGCCGGTTTCCGGGTCGATTCGAATGTTTACAATCCCGTTGGGTCTCGGCATCAGTGATGAGGGCTCTCCTTCGAGAGCGACCTCCATATAGTCAAGCCAGACTGGCAGGGCAGTGCTGGCGCCGAATTCACGGCGTCCGAGCGGCTGTGGCTGGTCAAATCCAACCCAGACAGTGGTGGCAATGTCGTGGTTGAAGCCGCCGAACCAGGTGTCACGTTGTTCATTCGTGGTGCCGGTTTTGCCGCTGATGTCGTCCCTTCCCAGGGCCAGCGCACGCCTGCCGGTGCCCAGCCTGATAACGTCCCGCATCATCGAGTGCAGGATATAAACCGAGCGCTCATCCGCGAGCCTCCTGGCAATGCGGGCATTGCGATCTTCTTCATCAATTTCTTTTTGCACCTGCTCACAGTCATCGTCACAGAGGATAACTTCGGGTGCTTCAAACCTCTTTTCATCATTGACATCAGAAATGCTGCCGACGAGGTAGGGCTCAACGTCATAGCCGCCATTGGCAATCACGGCGAAGCCGCGGGCCAGATCCATGGGCGTCAGTTGCCCGCTACCCAGTGAAAGCGACAGGTCCTTCTGCATGTCCGCAGTGGGTATTCCCAGTTGGTCCAGGTAATCAATGGTGTTCTGTATCCCCAGGTCCCTCAGCAGACGGACGGATACCAGGTTTCTGGACCTGTACAGCGCTTCTCTGAGGCGCGTAGGCCCGTAAAACTGGCCAGAGGAGTTTTGCGGGCGCCACGCTGTTTCCAGTTCTGAGTCATCAAAGACTATCGGCGCATCGTTGTAGATCGTTGCCGGAGTCATCCCCTGTTCAAGTGCGCTGAGGTAGAGGAACGGCTTGAACGTAGAGCCGGGCTGCCTCTTAGCCTGGGTTGCCCGGTTGTATTTGTTCTGGCTGAAGCTGTATCCACCCGCAAGCGCCTCAACAGCGCCGGTTTTCGCGTCCAGCGATATCAGGGCACCCTGAACCCTGGGTACCTGCGACAGGGCGACGCGCCTGACATCAGGAATCTCTATGGCAGGCTGGTCACCTTCTTCTGAGGGCTCCCCGCTGTCTCCGGTTGCCGGCTCAGGCGTCATAATAACCATCGGTTTCACGTAGACGATATCGCCCGGTGCAACCACATCAGAGGGCTTCTCCGGCTCCGGGCCGGTAAGGTTTTCGGTCTTGTACCGTCTGGCCCAGGTCATGGTGTTGAGCGCCATGACTGACTCGCCAAGCTGACGGGCATGAAGGTCGACCTCGTGGTCTTCGTCTCTCACCCGGGTGACAACGGCGGGAACCAGCTCCGCCACACGCGGATAATTCGCCATCAGGCTGTCGAGGCTGTCCGGGGCCAGATCTTCCTCGCCTACCTGGCCGATCGGGCCGCGGAAACCATGACGCTGGTCATACTCCTCAAGGCCTTTGCGCAGCGCCAGGGTGGCCTCGCGCTGCTTTTTGCTGTCCACGGTAAGCCGTACCTTGTAGCCGTCGGTATAGGCAGCGTCCCCGAACCGTCTCACCATATCCGCTCGCGCCATTTCAGCGACATGGTCGGCCTCCACTTCCGTTGAGGGCGCATTGAAGCTTGCGGTGAGCGGCGCGCCGGCGGCCAGTTCGTAGGCGCGCTCGGGACGGCCGTAGTAGAACCAGCCGCTGGCGACCAGAGCGCGGGCTTCGTCGATCTCGACGGTATCGAGCAGTTCCTGCACGGAGCGCTGGGCGAGCAGTTCCTCGGTCACCGTGAAACGCTGCCTGAGCACGTTGCGGCGCACCTGTCGCAGGACACGCGAGACCTTGCTGCGGGTCGCGCGCGAACGCTGGCGCGGCGAGGCGTAGTCGTAGTTCGCGCGCTGGCCAGCCCAGGAGACCGCGTTGCTTGCGGTGACGGGCGGCTGCGGCCGGCGATAGTTGGCGGGCCGGCGCTTCAGCGCCAGCGCGCTCTCGGCG
>CAZFPG010000415.1:2235-3409 GCA_964521055.1 uncultured Marinobacter sp. | reverse complement strand
CTGTACATCAACAGCCCGGGTGGTTCCGTTACTGCCGGCAGGTCCATCTATGACACCATGCAGTTTGTCAAGCCCGACGTAGCCACCCTGTGTGTCGGCCAGGCGGCCAGCATGGGCGCTTTCCTGCTTGCGGGCGGTGCTGAAGGCAAACGTGCCTGCCTGCCGAATTCGCGGGTTATGATCCACCAGCCACTGGGTGGTTATCAGGGCCAGGCGACGGATATCGAGATTCACACACGTGAGATTCTGAAGATCCGCCACACCCTGAATTCCATCCTTGCCCATCACACCGGGCAGAAGCTGGAGACCATCGCCAAGGACACGGATCGCGATAATTTCATGGATCCCCAGCAGGCCAAGGACTACGGCCTGATTGATTCTATACTTGATAAGCGTGTACCGAATAAATAATACTGAAGGTAATCGCAACATTCCCTGCCGGCGTATAGAGGTGATTGCGTCGGTAAACCAAGCTCAGAGGTATTTCAATGGCAGATGAAAGAAACGGCAGAGGCGACGATAACGGCAAGTTGCTGTACTGCTCGTTTTGTGGAAAGAGCCAGCATGAAGTCCGTAAGCTCATTGCAGGGCCCTCGGTGTTCATCTGCGACGAGTGCGTCGACCTGTGCAACGATATTATCCGGGAGGAAATCCAGGAGAATGCCCAGGAAGAAGCCAGCGATCGTCTTCCGACACCCGCCGAAATCCGCGATACGCTTAATGAGTACGTGATTGGCCAGGACCGTGCCAAGGTGGTGCTTTCCGTAGCGGTATATAACCACTACAAGCGTCTGCGCTACGGCGAGGGCAAGGCCGAGGTGGAGCTTGGCAAGAGTAACATCCTGCTGATTGGTCCCACCGGTAGCGGCAAGACCCTGCTGGCGGAAACTCTGGCGCGGATGCTCAACGTTCCCTTTACCATCGCCGATGCCACCACGCTCACCGAGGCGGGTTATGTTGGCGAGGATGTTGAAAACATCATCCAGAAGTTGCTGCAGAAGTGTGATTACGATGTTGACAAGGCTCAGCGCGGCATTGTGTACATCGACGAGATTGACAAGATCTCCCGCAAGTCCGACAACCCGTCCATCACCCGTGATGTGTCCGGTGAAGGTGTCCAGCAGGCGCTGCTCAAGCTGATTGAAGGCACCGTGGCGTCAGTTCCGCCCCAGGG
>CAZFPG010000415.1:0-2225 GCA_964521055.1 uncultured Marinobacter sp. | reverse complement strand
GGCGGGCGAAAGCATCCGCAGCAGGAGTTCCTGCAGGTGGACACCGGCAACATGCTGTTTATCTGTGGTGGTGCCTTTGCCGGCCTGGACAAGGTGATACAGGAGCGTTCCGATCGTAGCAGTATTGGTTTCTCCGCAACGGTCAAAAGTCCGGAAGACATCAAGAACACCGGGGACATCATCAAGGATGTGGAAACGGAAGATCTGGTCAAGTATGGCCTGATCCCCGAGTTTGTTGGCCGCCTGCCGGTTATTGCGACACTGACGGAACTGGACGAGGAAGCGCTTGTCCAGATCCTGACGGAACCCAAGAACGCACTCACCAAGCAGTACCAGAAGCTTTTCGATATGGAAGGCGTGGAGCTGGACTTCCGCGAGGATGCGCTTCGTGCCGTTGCCCGCAAGGCCATGGTGCGTAAAACCGGCGCACGCGGGCTGCGCTCCATCATGGAGGCGACGCTGCTGGACACAATGTATCAGATTCCGTCTGAGCATGATGTTTCCAAAGTGGTTATTGACGAGAGCGTGATCAACGGCCAGTCAGAGCCGTTCAAGATCTATGACAGCAGTGATCACGCCAAGGCGGTTCCTGAGGACTGAGCGCCCCGGTTGTTAACGTGAAAAAAGGGCGGCGACGCCCTTTTTTTATGGCCGCTCACTGCGGGCAGGGAGGCCATCCGGACTGTAAAAAGATTGCAATTTTTGCTGTCGCCCCAATGAAGGGTGATATGCTGAACCAAACATCGTCAGAGGATTTTCTATGACCCTGATACCTGAAGAATCTGTGCAAGAATACCCGCTGTTGCCGCTGAGAGACGTGGTGGTGTTCCCGCACATGGTAGTGCCGCTGTTCGTGGGCCGTGAAAAGTCCATACAGGCGCTGGAAGCGGCCATGGAGGGCAATAAGGAGATCCTGCTGGTAGCCCAGAGGGATGCTTCCACGGATGAGCCCGGTCCCGACGACGTGTTTGCGATGGGTACCGTGGCTACCGTATTGCAAATGCTTCGGCTGCCGGACGGTACCGTCAAGGTTCTGGTTGAAGGCAATGCCCGCGCCACCATCACCGACATTGCCGACGGCGAATATCTCTCCGGCAAGGCCATGCTGATGGACGAGGACTCCCTGCCGGCCCGGGAAGAGGAAGTGCTGGTCAAAACCCTGATGGACGAGTTCGAGAAGTACGTCAAACTCTCCAGGAAGGTGCCTTCGGAAGTTTCCAACGCATTGACCGGTATCAACGAGCTTGAGCGCCTGGCAGACACCATGGCGGCCCACCTTGAGTTGAAGATTCCAGAGAAGCAGGAGTTGCTGGAAGCGCTGGAAATCCGTCAGCGTGTTGATCTGCTGCTGGGTAAGCTGGATGGCGAGATCGACCTGATCGAAGTGGAGAAGCGTATCCGTGGCCGCGTGAAGAAGCAGATGGAGCGCAGCCAGCGGGAGTACTACCTCAATGAGCAGATGAAGGCCATCCAGAAAGAGATGGGCAGCCTGGGCGAGGGCAACAACGACTTTGAAGAGCTCGAGCAGAAGCTGGAAGAGGCCGGCCTGCCGGAAGAGGCCCGCAAGAAGACGGAAGCGGAGCTGAACAAGCTCAAGATGATGTCGCCCATGTCCGCCGAGGCAACGGTGGTCCGAGGCTACATCGATTGGATGCTGGCCATTCCCTGGAAGAAGCGCAGTCGTGTGCGCCATGATATCGAGAAGGCCAGGGAAATTCTGGACGAAGATCACTACGGCCTTGATGAGGTCAAGAAGCGTATCCTGGAGTACCTGGCGGTACAGAGCCGGGTGAAAAAGGTGAAAGGCCCTGTGCTGTGTCTGGTAGGTCCTCCTGGCGTGGGTAAAACCTCCCTGGGCCAATCCATTGCCCGCGCCACCAACCGCAAGTACACACGTATGGCGCTTGGTGGTGTACGTGATGAGGCCGAGATTCGTGGCCACCGCAAGACCTACATCGGCGCACTACCGGGCAAGTTGTTGCAGAAGCTGTCCAAGGTGGGAGTGAAGAACCCGCTGTTCCTGTTCGATGAGATTGACAAGATGGGAATGGACCACCGTGGTGATCCGGCGTCGGCACTCCTTGAGGTGCTGGATCCGGAACAGAACCACACCTTCAACGATCATTACCTTGAGGTGGATTACGACCTCTCGGATGTGATGTTCGTGTGCACGTCCAATTCCATGGACATTCCGCCGGCCCTGCTGGACCGCATGGAAATCATCC
>CAZFPG010000414.1:0-3410 GCA_964521055.1 uncultured Marinobacter sp. | reverse complement strand
GAACTGGCGTTGGCAGCCTGTGTGTTCAGCCATGGCAATTCAGGCCCCGATAGGGCTCACGACAACAGGAATAGCTCCTGGAGCAATGCGCCTGCCACGGTCACTCCCATGAAACTGGAAACCGGCGACAAAACCCTGGAACTGCTGGTGCGCCGCGCCGGCAATCACTTTACGGTGACCCGGGGTGACGATCACTACGAGCTCGACCTTGAAAACATGGGCGATGGCCTGTTATGCATTATCGACAAGGGCGTTCGTCAACAATGCCAATCTCACCGCCGGGGCGATCACCTATATTTGCAGGCGTCCGGGCAGGCGGTGACATTGCTTGACGTTACCCATCAGCCGGCCAGCGGGGCTGCGGCCAGTGGCAGTGGCCTGATCAAAGCCACCATGGACGGCGCTATTATCGATGTTCTGGTACAGGTCGGCCAGGCGGTGAAACAGGGCGACACCCTGGTAATCCTGGAGGCCATGAAGATGGAACATCCGGTAAAAGCAGACCGCGATGGCACGGTGGGTGAGATCCTGGCCGCCAAAGGCGACCAGGTAAAACGCAGCCAGTTGCTGGTGGAAGTAACCGAAGCTACCTCAGAGGAGGCCGGACAATGAGCAAAATGCAGGACAGAACCGTTTTTATTACCGGTGGCAGCCGGGGTATCGGCCGGGCAATTGCCCTGGCCTGCGCCAGAGAAGGCGCCAATGTGGTGATTGCGGCCAAGTCCGACCAGCCACACCCGAAGCTGCCGGGCACCATTCACAGTGTGGCGGAAGAAATACGGCAGGCCGGGGGCCAGGCCCTGCCACTGGTGCTGGATGTACGGGACGAAAAGCTGGTGCGCCAGCGGGTGGACGAAGCCGCGGATCATTTTGGCGGTATCGATGCGCTTGTTAACAATGCTGGCGCCATCAAGCTGTCTGGCGTAGAGAACCTCAAGGTCAGCCGTTACGACCTGATGCATCAGGTGAACGCCCGCGCGGTGTTCGTCTGTAGCCAGGCGGCACTGCCCTGGCTGAAGGAGTCGGACCGGGCCCACATCCTGAGCCTGTCACCGCCCCTGAATCTGGATACCCGGTGGTTCGCCCAGTATGGCCCCTACACCACCACAAAATACGTCATGACCATGCTGAGCATGGGTATGGCTGAAGAGTTCCGGCGCTACGGCATTGCGGTAAACACGCTCTGGCCCAAAACACTGATTGCCACCGCCGCCATCGAGTTTGAAGTGGGCGGCCCGCAGATGATGGCCCAGGGCCGCAAGCCCGAGATCATGGCGGACGCCGCCCTGAGCATTCTCAGCCGCCCTGCCGACAGCATGACCGGCCAGTCGGTGATAGATGAGGATGTGCTGAAGGCCGACGGCGTTACCGATTTCGAACGCTACCGGTACCAGCCCGGTGACAAACCGCTGATGCCGGACCTGTTTCTGGATTAGCCCCGGCGCCAGTCGTTGTCCCGGGGCAAAGCAAACAACAACGTTAAACACTGACCCTGACGGATGACCCTATGACCCAGGACAACGTATCCCCAAGTGACATTGCCCGCAGCCTGCCAAGCATATTCAGGCGCTTCCCGGCCATTGCCAGGGGCTATTACTACTACTCGGTGCGCAGTGAAACCAAGGACCTGACCCTTGGCACCCTGGTGGAGCGCAATGCCAGCAAACACGGCCATCGCCCGGCGATCCTGTACGAAGACCGCAGCGTTACCTGGCAGGAACTCGACGAATGGGCAAACCGTATTGCCGGCTTCCTGAAAACCCAGGGGCTTATACGGGGTGATGCCATTGCCGTGTTCCTGGAGAACCGCCCTGAACTGCTGGCGGTGGTAGCCGGTGCTGCCAAGATCGGCGTGGCCTGTGCCATGCTCAACACCTCCCAGAAAGGCCGGGTACTGGAACACAGCATCAACCTGATCAGCCCAAAAATGATCGTTGTTGGCGAAGAACTGGTGGATAGCTTCGAGGGTGTGAAAAACGACATCAAGACCAGCCATCCCAACCCTTTCCTGTTCCTGTTCCTGGCTGACACCAACACCATGAACATTTTTGGCGATGCGCCGGAAGGCTATGTGAACATGGCGGCACAGGTCAGCGCCCACAGCAAAACCGCGCCCAGACCAGCCGACCCGCCCCTGATGGGTGATACCGCCATCTACCTGTTCACCTCCGGCACTACCGGCCTGCCAAAGGCTGCACCGGGCAGCCACCGCAAGTTCATGAAAGCCTACGGTGGCTTCGGCATGATGTCCCTGAACATGAGGCCGCACGACGTCCTCTACTGCACCCTGCCCCTCTACCATGGCACCGCCCTGCTGGTTTGCTGGGGCTCGGTCATGGCCGGCGGCTCCGCCATCGCCCTGCGCCGCAAGTTCTCCGCCAGCGCCTTCTGGGACGACGTGCGGTATTTCCAGGCCACCACCTTCGGTTACGTGGGCGAACTCTGCCGCTACCTGCTCAACCAGCCACCGAGCGACCAGGACCGTAACCACAACCTCACCAAGATGATCGGCAACGGCCTGCGTCCGTCCATCTGGAAGGAATTCAAGGAACGCTTCGGCATAGAAACCGTGGCGGAGCTCTATGCCTCCAGTGAAGGCAACATCGGCTTCAGCAATTTCTTCAACATGGACAACACCGTGGGCTTTTCTACCGCGCCCTACAAGCTGGTGAAATTCCACGACGGCACCCGCGACCCAATCCGGGACAAAAATGGATTCATGCAGGAAGTAGAGAAAGGTGAACCGGGCCTGCTGATTGGCGAGATCACCAAGAAGTGGTCCTTCGAGGGCTACACCCAGAAAGACGCCACGGAAAAATCCATCCTGCGTGATGCCTTCAGGAAAGGCGACCAGTGGTTCAACACCGGCGATGTATTAAAGGAAATCGGCTGCGGCCACCTGCAGTTTGTGGACCGCATGGGCGATACCTTTCGCTGGAAGGGAGAAAACGTGTCCACCACGGAGGTGGAGAACATCACCGACGGCTCCAACATGGTGGAGGAGGCCATTGTCTATGGCGTGGAGATTCCGGGCACCAACGGCAAGGCCGGCATGGTGACGCTGGTTCCCCGCTCCAATGGCCATGAGTTCGATGTAAACCGGCTGTTCCGCTACCTGAGCGACAATCTGCCGCCCTATGCGATTCCGGTGTTCGTGCGGGTAACCAGCGCCATTGAGAAAACCGGAACCTTCAAGTACCGCAAGGTGGATATCCAAAAAGCCGGTTATTCCATCGACAAGCCCGGGGAGGAGGTTTATGCCTGGTTGCCTGGGACGGAGGGATATACCCGGTTGACCTCTGAGCTGGTGACTGAGATTGATGCGGGTGATGTCCGGTTCTGAGTTTTCTGTTGGATATGGCGGTGCCTGATTGTTTGCCGGCAAAAAGTTGTTATAGACATAGTCTACA
>CAZFPG010000413.1:0-3411 GCA_964521055.1 uncultured Marinobacter sp. | reverse complement strand
CAAGATCAAAAAAGGCCTGGATCTTCCCATCAGCGGCGCTCCTGAACAGACCATTACTGACGGCAAACCCGTTCGCCATGTGGCATTGATCGGTTTTGACTACATCGGCATGAAGCCGACGATGGCTGTGAAAGAAGGGGACCGTGTAAAGCGCGGCACGCTGCTGTTTACGGATAAGAAGACCGAGGGCGTTCGTTATACTTCACCGGCAGCCGGTGTGGTCAAGGAAATTAACCGCGGAGAGCGCCGCGTGTTTCAGTCGATTGTCATTGAGATTGACGGTGACGATGCTGAAACGTTCGCGCGTTACAGCGCATCCGATATTACCGGCCTGGAACGCCAACAGGTTGTGGACAATCTGGTTGAGTCCGGGTTGTGGACCACCTTCAAGACCCGTCCCTACAGCAAGGTACCGGCCATCGACTCGGCACCGCACTCCATTTTCGTGTCGGTGATGGATACCAACCCGCTGGCGGCAGACCCGACTGTTATCATCGGTGAGAACAGTGCCGCTTTTGAGCAGGGCCTGAAGATCCTCACCAAGCTGACCACCGGCAAGGTGTTTGTCACCGGAAAGCCCGGTTCCGATGTGCCGGTTCCGTCCGACGACAAGGTGGAAGTGCAGCAGTTCGACGGGGTACACCCGGCTGGTAATGTTGGTACCCACATTCACTACCTTGACCCGATTGCCGGAGACAAGGTGGTGTGGAGTATTGGCTATCAGGACGTTATCGACATCGCCAGACTGTTCGAAACCGGAGAGCTGCCAGTAGACCGTATCGTTGCGGTTGGCGGGCCAAAAGCATTGAAGCCGCGCCTGCTTCGTACCCGTATCGGCGCCAGCCTGACGGAACTTCTGGAAGGTGAAATTGCCACAGACTGTGAGGTTCGCACGATTTCCGGCTCCGTCTTCGGTGGCCGCCGTGGCGATGGGCCCTGTGCCTACCTCGGCCGCTTTGCCAATCAGATCTCGGTTCTGGAAGAGGGCTACAAGCGTGAGTTCATGGGCTGGCTGTCGCCGGGTCCGAACAAGTTCTCGGTTCTGAATATCTATCTGTCCAAGCTGGCGGGAAACAAACTGTTCAACTTCACCACGACAACTAATGGCAGCGAACGGGCCATGGTGCCGGTAGGTGCGTATGAGCAGGTGATGCCGCTGGATATTCTGCCAACGCAACTCCTGCGTTCGCTGATTGTCGGCGACACGGAGATGGCACAAAAGCTGGGTGCCCTGGAACTGGATGAAGAAGATCTGGCGCTGTGCACTTTCGTGTGCCCGGGTAAATACGAATACGGTCCGATTCTCCGTGAGAACCTGACCCGAATCGAGATCGAGGGCTAATAGATGGCAATTCGACAGTTTCTCGATGGCATAGAACACCACTTTGAAAAAGGTGGCAAGTACGAGCGCTGGTACGCTTTGTACGAAGCCGTCGACACCATTTTCTATACTCCGGGCTCGGTAACTTCCACCACGTCCCATGTGCGTGACGGAGTCGATCTTAAACGCATCATGATCACGGTGTGGTTGTGTACCTTCCCGGCGATGTTCTTCGGTATGTGGAACATCGGCTTCCAGGCCAACAGCTACCTGGCTGAGAACCCCGATGCCCTGATGGGCGATGGAGGCCTGCGTACCGCGTTTATCAGTGCCCTGGCCGGCAACAATGCCGCCAGTATCTGGGACAACTTTGTTTACGGCATGGCGTACTTCGTGCCCATTTACTTCGTCACCTTCGTGGTGGGCGGTTTCTGGGAAGTGCTGTTTGCGACCGTGCGTCGTCATGAAGTGAACGAAGGCTTCTTTGTCACTTCCGTGCTGTTTGCCTTGATTTGCCCCCCGGATCTTCCACTGTGGCAGGTAGCCCTGGGCATTACCTTTGGTGTGGTTATCGGCAAGGAGGTGTTTGGTGGTACCGGCAAGAACTTCCTGAACCCGGCCCTGACTGGCCGCGCGTTCCTGTACTTTGCTTACCCGGCGCAGATTTCCGGCGACACCGTTTGGACAGCCGTCGACGGATTCAGCGGTGCAACGGCACTGAGCTGGGCCGCCAGTGGTGGTCTGGAGGCACTGGAAACCCAGATTGGCTGGATGTCAGCTTTCATGGGCTCCATCCAGGGATCCGTGGGTGAAACCTCAACGCTCGCGGTGCTGATTGGCGGCATCATACTTCTGGTAATGAAGATTGCATCCTACCGCATAGTGGGGGGGGTGATGATCGGCATGATTGGCATGGCGCTGCTGTTGAACATTATTGGCTCGGAGACCAACCCGATGTTCGATGTGCCGGCACACTGGCATCTCGTTATGGGTGGTTTTGCCTTCGGTATGATGTTCATGGCCACGGACCCTGTGTCTGCCGCCATGACCGACACGGGCCGCTGGTGCTTCGGCATCCTGGTGGGCGTGATGACCGTGCTGATCCGTGTGATCAACCCGGCGTTCCCGGAAGGCATCATGCTGGCAATCCTGTTTGCCAATCTCTTTGCGCCGCTGATGGACCACTACGTGGTTCAGGCCAACATCAAACGGAGGCTCGCTCGTGGCTAAAGCTAAAGAAACTGTCTCCAGAACCCTGATGGTTGCGCTGGTGCTGAGTATTGCATTTTCCGTAGTGGTTTCCACTGCCGCGGTCATGCTTCGGCCGGCCCAGATTACCAACCAGAATCTGGATATCCGCTCAAACATGCTTGCAGCAGCCGGCATGTTGGAGCCCGGCGCCAGTGCCGAAGAGATCGAGGAGGCCTTTTCCCGCTTCGACGTTCGTCTGGTGGACCTGGATACCGGTGAATACGTGGAGCCATCTTCGGTCGGTGTTGAAGACCCGATGAAGTACGATATGTACAAAGCGGCTTCCGATCCTGAACGTTCCACCAATATTCCGGCCAAGGAAGACCCCGCCGGCATCAAGCGCCGTCCCAACATTGCCAAGGTTTATACCCTTGAAGAGGACGGCGAGCTGGTTCGTGTGGTGCTGCCGGTTCACGGCTACGGCCTCTGGTCTACGCTCTATGGCTTTGTTTCCCTGGAAGGGGATGCCAATACCATTGAAGGGCTCGGTTTTTATGACCATGCTGAAACACCAGGCCTTGGTGGTGAAGTGGACAACCCCCGCTGGAAGAGCCAGTGGGTGGGCAAGGAAGTCTACGGAGAAGATCGGGAAGAGCCACAGATCCGTCTGGTCAAGGGTGGTGTGAGTTCAGGTGCTTCGGACAAAGAGCACAAAGTAGACGCGCTCTCCGGTGCGACCCTGACAAGCCGCGGTGTGGAAAATCTGGTCAACTACTGGATGGGCGACCGGGGCTTTGCCCCCTACCTGCAAAAACTTCGTGAAGGGGAGGTCTGATCATGGCAGACGCTTCAGCCAAACAGGTTCTCTTCGAACCGATTTTCAGTAACAACCCCATTGC
>CAZFPG010000412.1:0-3417 GCA_964521055.1 uncultured Marinobacter sp. | reverse complement strand
ATCTCCTTGAGCTTCAGCGCGCCCTCGAGTGCCACCGGGAACATGGCGCCACGGCCCAGGAACAGGCTATGGTTCTTGTCCATGAACGATTTCGACAGCTCGGCGATTTCCCCGTCCAGTGCCAGTACCTGATCCACCTGGCCAGGTATCAGGCGGATGGCTTCAACGATTTCCGCCTCCCGCGCTTCTTCAAGGCCATTATGACGGGCCAGCGCCAGGGTGAAAATCAGCAGCGCTGTTAACTGGGTGGTGAACGCCTTGGTGGAAGCCACACCGATTTCAGGGCCGGCCTGGGTCATGATCACCAGATCGGATTCCCGCACCAGGGAACTGCCTGGCACGTTGCAGATGGCCATGGCGGCACGGAAGCCCGCTTTCTTGGCCTGGCGCAACGCAGCAAGGGTATCGGCGGTCTCACCGGACTGGGAAATACACAGGAACAGGGTGTCCGGCTGAATAACGTGTTTGCGGTAGCGGAACTCGGAGGCTACCTCCACAGAGCAGGGCACACCTGCCAGGTCTTCAATCCAGTAGCGCGCCACCATGCCGGCGTGGTAACTGGTACCACAGGCGATGATCTGGACGTGGCGCACATTCTCCAGCAGGTTGCCGGCCTGGGTGCCAAGGGCCTGCTCGAGCACACGGGTGTTGGTTACCCGGCCTTCGGTGGTGGCACGAATTACCCTTGGCTGCTCATGGATTTCCTTGAGCATGAAATGGCGATACTCGCCTTTTTCAGCGGCGTCCGAGGCGTGTTCGAAGCGGGTGATCGCACGCTCCACCAGCTGCTTGTCGCGGTCATGGATCTCGATCCGGTCACGGTGGATATCGGCAATATCACCCTCTTCCAGGAACATGAAACGGTCGGTTACCGGCAACAATGCCAACTGGTCAGAGGCAATGAAGTTCTCGCCAATACCCACACCCACCACCAGTGGGCTGCCCTCACGGCAGACCACCATGTGGTCCGGCTCATCTGCGTGAATGACGGCCAGGGCGAAAGCACCGCGCAACCGTTCAATAGCCGTGCTGACGGCCGCGTAGAGGTTTTTGCTCAGGCGGTACTGCTTTTCGATCAGGTGTGCGACCACTTCGGTATCGGTCTGGGAGGTAAAAGCAAAGCCCTCGGCTTTCAGCTCATCCCGCAATTCCTGATAGTTCTCGATAATACCGTTGTGAACGATCGCCAGGCGCTCACCGGACATATGAGGGTGGGCGTTGACCTGTGACGGCTCACCATGGGTAGCCCAGCGTGTGTGGGCGATGCCCGCAACCCCTTCCAGACCTTCGCCCGTGATGACATCGGCCAGAGCAGCAACCTTTCCCACTTCCCGGGCCCGGTTTATGGCTTGTTTGCTGTCAATAACAGCCATACCCGCTGAATCATAACCCCGGTATTCCAGGCGGCGCAGACCTTCCAGCAAAATACCCTGAACGTCCCTTTCTGATACTGCACCTACAATTCCACACATAAACCTGTCACCTGTTGCGAATGTTACGAAGCCTGTCGCGGCTTCAAGTCAGTCTTTTTTAACCGGGCGTTCCCAGTTTTCGATGTTACGCTGGCGCCCGCGGGCAACGGCGAGCTCACCTGCCTCCACATTACGGGTAATGGTGGAGCCGGCGCCAATCGTCACGTTTTCTGCCAGTGATACGGGTGCCACCAGCGAGGTATTGGAGCCAACAAAGACACCGTCTCCCAACACCGTCTGGTGCTTGTTCACCCCATCATAATTGCAGGTGATGGTTCCTGCACCCACATTCACATTACGTCCAAGTATGGCATCGCCCACATAGCTGAGGTGATTGATTTTGCTGCCTTCACCCACCTCGGCCTTTTTGGTTTCCACAAAGTTACCCACCTTGGTCCTGTCCGCCAGCCTGGTACCCGGACGCAGCCGTGCAAAGGGGCCTATTTGTGCGCCTCCACCAATGTCCGCTCCATCAATAACGGAATTGGCCTCAACGCGGGTTCCGGGGCCGATGGTGGCATTGCGAATCACGCAGTTCGGGCCAATGCTGACAGCATTGGCCAGTGAAACGTCACCCTCGAAGACCACGTTGATATCGATCAGCACATCCTGGCCCACGGAAAGATTGCCCCGCACATCAACGCGAGCAGGGTCCGCCAGGGTGGCACCCTCGGTCATCAGCCTGTTGGCCTCCTGGCGCTGGTACCACCGCTCGAGCTCCGCCAGCTGCACACGGTTATTCACTCCCTGGACCTCGTATTCATTCCCAGGCTGGGCCACCGAAATCGACACCCCGTTGTTGGCCGCCATGGCAATAACATCGGTCAGGTAGTATTCACCCTGGGCGTTGCTGTTGGACAGCCGCGGCAACCACTCCTTCAGGTGGCGGGCCGAAACAGCAAGGATACCGGTATTTACTTCGGTGATTGCTTTCTGCTCGGCCGTGGCGTCTTTCTGTTCGACGATGGCCGTGACCTGGCCCTTCTCGTTGCGAAGGATGCGACCGTATCCGTCCGGGTTATCCAGGGTCACTGTCAACAGCCCCAGTGAGTCTTCACTCACCTGAGAGGCCAGGGCCTCAAGGGTTTCCGGCCTGGTCAGCGGTACATCACCATAAAGAATCAGAACCCGGGCATCATCGGGCAGTGCAGGCAGGGCCTGTGCCACGGCATGGCCGGTACCCAGTTGCTGTTCCTGCAGGGCCCATTGCACATCCGCAGCCGGAGTAACCGCTTTGACGTCCTCGGCACCATGCCCGATGACACCGTGTATTCCAGCTGCACCCAGCTTCCGGGCCGTGTCCATGACATGGTGAAGCATGGGCTTTCCCGCGATTCGGTGAAGGACCTTGGGCAGGATGGATTTCATGCGGGAGCCCTGGCCTGCGGCCAGAATTACAACGTGCAGGGATGTCATAGGTGTACCACGCTCCGGGCTGGTGGCGAATTTGGGTGTATTGAACAAAAAAAGCCGCTTCCCTGGCAAATGACACTCCGGAAAGATTCCGGTGCGTCATCCGTTTCAGGATGCGGCTTCTATCAGGCGAACTGCTGACGATACGCAGGATTCGGAAATAACCGTACCCTAGCGAATGTTCTTACGCAGCTTCTGAATGGTGCGCAGCTGAGCGGCAGCTTCTGCCAGCTCGGCTGCAGCACGGGAGTATTCAAACTCGCCTGTTTTGTTTGCCAGTGCCTTTTCAGCTTCCTTCTGGGCTTCCAGTGCAGCTGCTTCGTCCACATCCTTGGCGCGGATAGCAGTATCAGCCATCAGGGTTATGAGGTTGGGCTGCACTTCCAGGTAGCCACCTGATACGTACAGAATTTCCTCTTTCCCGTCCTGCTTGATAATCCGCACTGAACCGGGCTTGAGCTCGGTCAGCAGCGGAGCATGGCCCAGCTGTATACCCATTTCACCCTCGGTACCGGTAGCGATCAGCATCTCT
>CAZFPG010000411.1:0-3424 GCA_964521055.1 uncultured Marinobacter sp. | reverse complement strand
CAGCCACCTGACCGTGGACAACCACCGCAAGGCCCACATCAAGGGCAATGACCACGCCACGGTGGACGGTGAGAAGCGGGAACAAACCGGCAAGGACCGCAGCTTCAACGTCACCGGCACCCTGCACCTGAAAGCCGGCACCGCCTGGCTCAGCGACTCCGGCACCGAACTGCACATCAAGGCCGGCCAGAAAGCCGTTATCGAAGCGGGTGCGGAAATCACCCTCAAGGCCGGTGGCAGCTTCGTGAAGATTGATCCCAGTGGCGTTGCCATGGGTGGGGCCGCGCTCAAGCTCGGCATCGGGGGTTCGCCGGGTAAGGGCAGTGGGCAGAAGGTTGAGGTGCCGGAGATGCCCGGATTGGTGGAGAAGAATGGTGGGGCTGTTGCGCCTGTACAGTTGGCAGAAGCCCCTGTTCGTCCTATTGGCAAGGCGGATGAAACCATAGAATTGCTGGAACTCGCTTCGGTGGAAGACCTGGCTCTGGTGGACAAATGCATGGAGCAGCCCGATGGCAGTTGCCCCCTCGATCACTGCCCCTGCAGGGAGACCGCATAATGGGTGCGATGGAAAGGATGAATGCTGGGAATCTCCACTTTCCTGAAAAAGATCTGCAATGGTATGCACTGCTGGAAGGAGCTCACCCAACCTACAACACCCTGGATCTGGTTTATAAAAACATAGCGACCCCGGAGTGGGTGGCAATCTATCAGTTTGCTCCCTACGACGCGCTCGCTAAGGTAAGTCCGGTGTTGCTTAAGCTGGACCAACCCCACAAATGGTTACAACAGTGGCAACAAGTGTTTCCTGGCCTTGCCGGTTCGATGCTTGGCTCTGAAACAAGCCTTGAAACCGTGGCAGACCATTTGCGGACACTGGTGTCTGTTCGGGTTGAAGGTGGCGCGGATGCGCTATTCCGCTTCCACGATTCCTGGATTGCCAGTGCGCTCTACCCAACCCTTGATGACACAGAACGGGCCAGGTTCCATGGACCGATCTGTCAATGGCTTTGGCCCCGGGGCGGGGAGATCTCCCAGGCAGAGCGGCCAGGAGAAATGCTGACGGAAGATCAGGCACTGAGCGACGGGTGGTTACAGCTAAGCACAGAAGGCCAGCGGGCCATTCATCAAGGGCTCATGTCCAAACGGAATTGGAAGGAGGGTCAACAGTGACAGCACCATGTATTTCAGCAGGCTCCCCCTGTAAGGAGCCGGAAAAGCTCTATGTTGAAGTGGCCGGAACCGACGTTCACCCAGGCCATGGGCTGGTATTGGAGAAAAACGGTGAGCCTGTCAGCACACTCTCAATGGAACAGCGCCAATGGCACCAGCGATATGAGTGCGAGTACGCGGTGGGTGCCGCTGAGCGTTTTGACCATACCCTGACGCTTACGATTGAGAAGGAGCAGGGAGGCACCCTGCGTTTGCCGCTGCTGGATGAACCACACCCAACCCGGCTTTCCGCGTACGCCCAGCCCAACCTGTTGTTCCCGATCTACCCGTTGGCCGAAATGCCACGGGTGGAGGGCGAAGCCGGGCACGCCCTGCTAAGGCCCGGCTATCTGTATGTTTTCTGGAAAGGCATCCTTTGGCGTGAACTCCAGACCGATGAAAATGGCAAGTTGCGGGATATTGATCTGCCCCATTACAGGGAACTGGTTAAAAGCGAAGGCCCCATCGCCGCGGGCGAACGTGAACCCGCCGGCGTGGTATTGGACACGCTCTGGGTACCGGCCCGTTTCCAGACCGTGGGGGCGGCACAATGGACCATTGGCGATGTGGAGCTGGCCTGGTCCGAGCAACAGTGGAGTTGGGAGTACGTTGAATCCCTGGAGTCCGGGCAGGAAATCATCCACCTTCCGGCCAGTTACCGCGAACTGACAGGTATTCCGGCTTACGGCAAAAGCGGAGCGCAGCATATCAATGCCCGTCGCCGGGCTCGATGCAGGACTCTGGATATGCTGGAGGGGTACGAGCACCGCCGTCGGTTCGGCCCCGAGAGTAGATCCGGCACGGATTGGGCGTTGGTGAATGACGTGGCCCCTTGTCGTCGCCGGGACCCGGACCGTGAAAAAGACGCCACCAACCCTGCTGTTGTGGCCCAGGCACTGGACGGTAGCGGCCTGGACGATGACAACAGCATGCTGGGCAAAATCCGGTACGAACTGGAGAGGATGGAAGGCTTCGCCTGTAAGGCGGCAGAGACCGTTGACTTCGCCAGTGGTTTGACCCGATGGGTGGACGACCTGCTCGGGGAGGACTGGCGGGCCCAGTTCGGCGGCGGGGAGACCACCCCGGGTGCAGCAGAGGCCACGGATAAATCCGAAGCTGCCCGCAGGGAACTGTTGGATGAGGTCCGTCGTCGCCTGAGGGCCGGCGACAATGATGAGGACCAGCTCGCCTCTCTCCGGGAACGGCACATACCCGCCGTGCCGTTACCGGACTTGTTGTTTGAACTGGAGTGGCTCACGAACCAGACTGGTCTGCACTTAACCCATCTTTCGACAGTGGCGGAGTCTGCCCAGGCGCATCCCCATTTCAAGAGTGCCATGCTGGTACACTCGGCCATCTTTGATCACAAGGGTTATGAACGCGGCCCGTTCGACGACTACAGATATGCCGTTGACACTGAAAAGCTGGACGCAGCATTGCGCAAGGGAGACCGCGAGGCCTGCCGCGCCACCTGCTACGAGCTGATAGAGCGCAGGATTAGGTTATTGGAAAACCAGGCCGTCCCGGTGTTTAACGACCTGTTTGCGCTCAATGGCCTGTGCCACCCTATCTCCCTGCAAACACTGAATCCGCTGCTTGCCCACCTGGAAACCTCCGTGTTCCACTTTGATCCGCTGGTAAGCAAAGTCGCCAGGGAGAGCGAGGCCTATCGCGACGAAGCCGGGGCAGAGTTCATCAAGAAACTGGCCCGGGGGCAAACCGGTTTGTCTGACTTCCTGGCGGCAGATGCGGATATCGAACAAGACCAGGTTGGTGAGCCGGAACCGAACGACGGTTCTGGCAAGCCCCGCCCCGGGCTCCTGAAATGGCTCCAGGCCCAACGGCCGGCCGCCGGTGACCTGCCGGAGGCCCTGCGGGACCAGTACGAACTGAGCAAACAGGAACGGGAAAAGGTCTACGAGAATATCCGCAACATGGCGGACCCGGAATTGCTCCAGTGGGCGACGGCGTCCTACACCACCATGGGGCAACTGATGGCGGACCTGAGCAGTGAGTTCTACCTGACCACCCAGCGGGCGCTGTTGAGGAACATCGGCAATGGCCCAATCTACCAGGTAACAGACACGCTGCAGATCCCGACACGGTACATGAAACTGGGGAACCCCTTCCTTGGGGGGCTGGTACTGGGCCATGCGAACCCCGCAATGCTTAATCCCAACCCCGAAATGGTGCCACTGGGTATGCGTTTTGGGAG
>CAZFPG010000410.1:0-3426 GCA_964521055.1 uncultured Marinobacter sp. | reverse complement strand
GTTGTTGGTAATGGTGCCGGTCTGGTCGCCAACCATGAAGTAGTTGATCTTGCCGATGGTCTCGGAGCTGTCGTGCCATGCTTTGTGGGTGAAGTGAGTGTCGGTGGACACGGAGAATACTTCCACGCCCAGTTTCTGCAGCTCTTCATACTTGTCGGCAACGTCGCCCAGCTCGGTCGGGCATACGAAAGTGAAGTCGGCCGGGTAGAAGAAAAATACCGCCCACTTACCTTTTACATCAGCTTCGGAAATTTCAACAAACTCACCCTGCTTGAAGGCGGTTGCGTTGAACGGCTTAATTTCGCTGTTAATCATACCCATAAGAGATATCTCCTGATTGATTAATTGAGGCATTGGCTAACTTGAGTCCGCCAAGATATTGATCCGGACAAGAATATGCAAATTGATTGTTTTAAGTTGTTTGATAGGCAACTGCTATTTTACGTCAGGAATGACCGGTGTCGTCCGGGTTCTAGGCCACCAGAATCTCCATGAAATGGCTGTACAGCCCGATACCAATCAGAACGTTGAACGGGAAAGTCACACCGAGGGAGGCCAGCATGGCCAACCCGATATCCGCCTCGGGAATGGCGTGTCGCACCGCCACCGGCGCAGCAATATACGAGGCGCTGGCGGTGAGGGCACCAAGGATAACAATGGTGCCGGGTTCGAGCCCCAGCCAGAGGCCGGTCACCAGGCCGGGCAGGGAGAGAATCGGGGGCATGCACAAAGCGAAGGCAATCAGCCGCCAGTGGCGGAGCTGGACGTTGCGCAGGGTTTCCGCCGCCACCAGGCCCATCTCCAGCAGGAACAGGGATAGCACCAGTGAGAACGCTTCCGTCAGCGGCGCCGTAACACCATCGCCTTTATCCGGTCCGTAAAGGATACCAATCACCACACCGCCAACCAGCAGGACCACACTTCGGTTGGTAAGGGTTTCCTGCCACAGGGGCGTTCCGGTACTGCTTGTTTGCGCCGCCTCCTGGGTATAACGCCGATACAACCACAGGCCGGTAAGAATCGCCGGCAGCTCCAGCAGCACCAGATACAGGGTAACCTGCCCTCCGGTCGCCAACCCCCTGGACTCCACCCAGGCCAGTGCGACCGCAAAGGTACCGGCACTTACCGAGCCGTAGTGGGCACAGAAGCTGGCGGCATCGGCCACGGTCAGGCGAACCACATACCGGAGCATCGGAAACAGGACCAGAGGAATGGCAAAGCCCAGTGCCATGATCGCCAGCACCTGAGTAAGCAGGCCCCAGTGCAGGTTGCCATGAAGAGCCATGCCCCCCTTGAGACCAATGGTCAGCATCAACAGCAGGCTTAAAATGTCGTAGACAGCTTTGGGAATTGTCAGATCCGAGCGAAGTGTTCCTGCAATGAGTCCAAGCAGGAAGAACATCACAATGATGTCTGGCATTAATCAGAAACTCCGGCAAAAAAAGGGCCCCACAGGGGCCCCAGAAAATACAATGACATCTAGGCTGACCCTGCCTGTTGGAAAGCTGGCCGGAACTGCATCGGGCTTACCTGCTGATTCTGAGCAGGCAATTTGCCCGCCGGTGCCTCGGCCACCTCAAAGATATGATAAGCCTCAGGGCCGAACGGGTCGAGTGCGGTGTCCAGATATTGGTAGCTGGTTGGTACCGGATCGCCCGAGTACACCACCACAAACTGCCGCTCCACCACTGGAATAGCAACGTTCAATGGCTGTTCCACCCACAGGTACACGCCTTTCTGGGGTACAACGTACTCGCAACGAACCACGCGGTAACCTTCACGCAACTTCAGTGTGTTGGGTTCTTTGCCGCACTCGAGGCGAAACTTGTGAATTGTCTTCATGGCCGGTTCTCCTTCTGTGGAACACAATGCCATCATCCACAAACAATAAATCGAAAGAAATGTACTTTTTTCTGGTTTACAGTTCGTTTTTTTCGATCTTGTCATCCAGTTCGGGCCGTTCCAGCAGTAATTCGGCTACCGCCGCATTGTGACTTCCCCTGGGCCGGGTCACCGCATAGAGGGTATCCCTCACCTCGTGGATACTGGCCACATGCACCACCTGATATTGACGGCAGACCTCATCACGGATGGCAGTGGGTGCGGCAAAGTAACCCAGGCCTTCCCGGCCGAATACCTTGATCAGCGCACTGTCGTCTACCTCAGCCACCACTTTCACGCGGATGTTCTGGCTTGAAAACCAGTTCATCAGGGCGCTGATATAGGGCGCATCAAGGGATGTCGCCAGAAACGGTTGCCGGTCGAGGCTGGCGGGGAAATCAGCCGACAGCACACCTGCCAGCTCCGGGGCGGCAAAGAGCGACATGGAAGAGCTTGCCAACCGGTGGCTGCGGAACTGGCCAGCCTCGGCTGAAGCAGGCTGGCGATCAGTCAGGACAATATCCAGCTCCCGCTGTCCGAGGCGCTTCAACAGCTCGGTGGTGTCACCGGTACGGCAGCTCAACCGCACCTCGCGGGCAAGGGACAGGGCCGGCTTCGTCAGATGGTAGGCAATCAACTTGTGAATCGAAGCGGCAATGCCAACAGAAAGACTCAGGGGCCTGTTTTCCGGCGGCTGACGAAGCACATCCGTCAGCCCCTGGGCTGTCTGGAACATCTCATCGGCATAACTGAATACCGTGTGCCCGAAATCCGTCAGCTTAAGCGACCGGTTGGCACGTCGGAACAGGGCATTGCCCAGTGCGGACTCGAACGTTGCCAGTTGGCCGCTGAGGGTCTGTGGCGTCAGCTCAAGGCTCTCTGCGGCGCGGACAATGGAACCGTCCCGGGCGATCACCCAGAAGTAATAAAGATGCCGAAAGTTGAGGTTATCCATACTGACTGTCAATCATGAGGGTGCTTGTGACTCTTGCCCATCAGATACAGGGATGCGGCCAGCGCCAGCACCGACAACGCCAGATAGATGCCGTCCAGCGGCGTGGAAAAACGAATATCAACCACCGCCCGGAAAAACTCGATGATCACCGCCAGAATGACCACGCGAACAATCTTGTCTTTCAGTTCATCAAAAGACTGGACATTGAACGGATGATTCTTGCCATGTTGTTCGGACTCATCAATGGTTGAAACGAACAAACGATAGATGCCAAGCCCGAAAATCAATAACACCACGGCAATCAGGTAAATATCGATGGCAATGATGATATCGGTGACGATGAAATCATGGATATCCACCGAGCTGTGTCCGAGGTAATACCTGACTGCTGAAATAACCACTTCCATGATATCCAGGGTACCGACAACGAACAGCAGCAAGGCCCCGAGCAGGCTGGCAAGCACCGCAATCAGAACCAGAAACCGGGATTGCCACAGGAACTGCTCGAACTTCTTCTCAATCTTGTTCACGGACATTCACTCCCGAGTCCAGCATCAGCGTAGGTAAGTGCCCGTCAGAGTAGCGAAGGA
>CAZFPG010000409.1:0-3427 GCA_964521055.1 uncultured Marinobacter sp. | reverse complement strand
GCCACAACGACCACAGCCGCCGCAGTTTCATGAAGATGATGGGGGCTGGCACCGCCGCTGCGCTGGTGTCCAGCGTGTTTCCACTGGACAAGGCCAAGGCGGCCGTCAAGGAATCCCTGGGCAAGCTGGAAAAGACAAAACTGAACGTTGGTTTTGTGCCCATTACCTGCGCCACGCCGATCATCATGGCCCATCCGCTGGGTTTCTATGAGCGCTACGGACTTGACGTGAATGTGTCCAAAACCGCCGGCTGGGCCGTGGCACGGGACAAGTCCCTGGCTGGTGAATACGACGCATCCCATATGCTGACCCCCATGCCGCTGGCGATGACCATGGGTGCAGGCTCCTCGCCCCGGCGCTTCATCATGCCCGCCGTTGAGAATATCAATGGCCAAGCCATCGTGTTGCACGTCGACCACAAGGACAAGCGCGACCCGAAACAGTGGAAAGGCTTCAAGTTCGGGGTGCCGTTCGAGTACTCCATGCACAACTTCCTGCTGCGCTATTACCTGGCCGAGCACGGTATAGACCCGGACAAGGATGTGCAGATCCGCGTGGTGCCACCACCTGAAATGGTCGCCAACCTGCGGGCCGGTAATCTCGATGGATACCTGTCACCGGACCCGTTCAACCAGCGGGCAGTCTGGGAGAAAGTGGGCTTCATCCACATCCTCACCAAAGACATCTGGGAAGGCCATCCCTGCTGCGCCTTTGCCTGCAGCCAGCGCTTTGCCAGTGAGAACCCTAACACCTATGGCGCACTGCTTAGAGCGATTATCGACGCTACCCAGTATTCCCAGGACCTGGATAACCGCAAGGAGATCTCCGAGGCCATTGCGCCCAAGAATTACCTGAACCAGCCAGTGGCGGTTATCCAGCAGGTTCTGACCGGGCGTTACGCCGATGGTCTGGGTGAGGTGCAGAACGTGCCGGACCGCATCGACTTTGATCCCTTCCCCTGGCACTCCATGGGTGTGTGGATCCTGACCCAGATGAAACGCTGGGGTTATATCGAGGGCGAAGTGGACTACCAGGACATTGCGGAGCAGGTCTACGTTGCCGGCGAAACCCGCAAGGTGATGGAAGAACTGGGGTACACCGCTCCGTCCGAGACCTACAGGAACCACACCATCATGGGCAAAACCTTCGATCCGGCGAAGCCGGAAGAATACCTGCAAAGCTTTGACATTCGGAGGAGCTGATCATGGCGTCCACAAGCGTACGTGCGGCGATGCTGTCACTGGTATTCCTGGTGCTCTTCCTGGGTATCTGGGAGTTCAGTACCGAAGTGATCACGCCGAAAGAAAACCTCAGTGAATACGAAATGCTGATGGGCGGCGCGGAAGAAGAAGCGCGCGTGCCGCCGCCCTCAGAAATCATCCAGCACGCCATTGCTGAGCTGTCGGAACCCTTCTATGACCGTGGTTCCAACGACAAGGGCATTGGCACCCAGCTGGCCTACTCAATCTATCGGGTGCTGGCAGGGTTTATCGGAGCGATGTCCATCGCGTTGCCATTCGGCTTCCTGATTGGCATGTCACCGTTGATGTACAAGGCACTGAATCCGTTCATCCAGGTGCTGCGCCCGATCTCACCCCTGGCCTGGATGCCCCTGGCCCTGTTCATCATCCAGGACTCGGAGCAGTCGGCGATCTTCGTGATCTTCATCTGTTCCATCTGGCCAATGCTGTTGAATACAGCCTTTGGTGTGGCCAACGTTCGCCAGGACTGGGTCAATGTCGCCCGCACCCATGAGCTCAGCCAGGTGCGCACCGCCATCACCGTCATCCTGCCCGCAGCGGCCCCGACCATTCTGACCGGCATGCGGATCTCCATCGGCATTGCCTGGCTGGTCATCGTGGCGGCGGAGATGCTCGTGGGCGGCACCGGTATTGGCTACTACGTGTGGAACGAATGGAACAACCTCGACCTGGCCAGTGTGATCTTCTCGATCCTGATGATCGGGGTGGTCGGCATGGTTCTGGACGTGGCACTGGGCAAGGCACAGCGCCTTGTGGAATACACCGAATAACCGGACCGGAGCAGAGATATGAGCAAGTCATTCCTGGAAGTGGACGGACTGTCCAAGGTATACCCCGACGGCCAGGGCGGCGAGCTGACGGTGTTCGAAGACATCCGGTTTGCGCTGGAGAAAGGTGAGTTTGTCTGCATCATCGGCCATTCCGGCTGCGGCAAGTCCACCATCCTCAACGTATTGGCAGGACTGGACGAAGCCACCACCGGCAACATGGTGATGAACGGCAAGGAAGTGAAAGGCCCGAGCCTGGACCGTGGCGTGGTGTTCCAGAACTACAGCCTGCTGCCCTGGAAAACCACCCTCAACAACATCGTGTTTGCCGTCCGCGCCCGCTGGCCGTCCTGGTCGAAAGAGAAGGTGAGGGAGCACAGCGAGCGCTACCTGAAAATGGTGGGCCTGGACCACGCACTCAACCGCAAGCCGTCCCAGCTGTCCGGCGGCATGCGCCAGCGGGTAAGCATCGCCCGGGCCTTCGCCACACAGCCCGAGCTGTTGCTGCTGGACGAGCCGTTCGGCGCACTGGATGCGCTAACCCGTGGCGTGATCCAGGACGAACTGGTCAAAATCTGGGAAGAAACCCGCCAGACCGTGTTCATGATCACCCACGACGTGGACGAGGCCATCCTGCTGTCCGACCGCATCTTCCTGATGTCCAACGGCCCCAATGCGCGGATTGCCGAAAGTGTGAAAGTGGACCTGCCACACCCACGCTCCCGCGCCACCATTTTCCAGAACCCCGCATATCACAAAACCCGCGATTACCTGGTGGACTTCCTGGTCAACCGCAGTGGTAGTGCGCAACCGGAAGAAGACGGCACCCCGAAGTTCATAGAACCTGCAAAGGACGTGGCCCAGCCAACGGAGGCCAGGCCTGAAGAGTCATCCGCGAAAGCGGTGAATGCCTGAAAGAACCAACTGTCACGAGAGGACATGATCATGATGAACAAAGAACTGATGACCGCAAAAATCCTGGAAGCCAAAGTGAGCAAGGGCATGACCTGGGAAGCCATCGCCGAGTCCATCGGCATGTCGCCGGTGTTCACCACCTCGGTGTGCTTCGGTATGAACAGCTTCTCCGAAGACAAGGCCTTTGCCCTGTGCGAGACCCTGGGCCTCGACAAGGACGTAGCCTTTGCCCTGCAGGAATTCCCGAAAAAATCCTGGGACGGCGGCGTCCCCCAGGACCCGCTGATCTATCGTCTGTATGAAGTGGTCGGCGTATACGGCGACACCATGAAAGCCCTGATCCACGAAAAATTCGGCGACGGCATCATGAGCGCCATCGATTTCACCATGGACATCGAGAAGGAGGAGAACCCGAAGGGCGACCGCGTGGTGGTCACCATGAATGGCAAGTTCCTGCCCTATAAGGCTTGGTGATTTCCTTTA